>JALRGK010000234.1 GCA_023253415.1 Rhodocyclaceae bacterium | reverse complement strand
GCCGCCAGGAGGTGTTTGTGCCGCTGGCTCATCCGCCGGGCCATGCGCAGGCAGACTTCGGTGAGGCGACTGTGGTGATCGGCGGCGTTGAGCAGAAGGCGCGCTTCTTCGTGCTGGATTTGCCGCATAGCGATGGCTGCTATGTGCGGGCCTATCCGGCGGCGGTGGCCGAAGCTTGGGTGGATGGCCATATCCATGCGTTCGCCTTCTTCGGGGCCGTGCCGCAGTCGATCGTCTATGACAACGACCGCTGCCTTGTGGCGAAGATCCTGCCCGACGGCACGCGGCAGCGTGCAACATTGTTCAGCGCTTTCCTGTCACATTACGTGATCCGCGACCGCTATGCCCGCCCGGGCAAGGGGAACGAGAAGGGCAATGTGGAGGGGCTGGTAGGCTATTGCCGGCGCAACTTCATGGTGCCGATCCCGAAGTTCCCGACCTGGGAGGCGTTCAACCTGTGGCTGGAGGAGCAATGCCGCAAGCGCCAGCAGGACAAGGTGCGCGGGCAGAGCGAGACGATCGGTGAGCGGCTGCAGCGCGATCTCGCGGCCATGCAGCCTCTGCCCGCTACACCCTTCGAGGCCTGCGATCAGAAAGGCGGGCGGGTCTCCTCGCAATCCCTGGTGCGCTACAGGACCAACGATTATTCGGTTCCGGTGGCCTGGGGCCATCAGGAGGTCTGGATCAGGGCCTATGTCGATGAGGTGGTGATCGGCTGCCGCAGCGAAGTCATCGCCCGTCATCCTCGTTGCTATGCCCGCGAGGAGGTTGTCTTCGACCCGCTCCATTATCTCCCGCTGATCGAGCAGAAGATCAACGCATTCGACCAGGCTGCGCCTTTGCAGGGCTGGGACCTGCCCGAAGCGTTCACGACACTGCAGCGGTTGATGGAAGGGCGCATGCACAAACATGGCAGGCGCGAATATGTGCAGGTACTGCGCCTGCTGGAAACGTTCACCCTCGCCGATCTCCAGGCGGCGGTCGAACAGGCCATCGATCTTGGCGCCATCGGCTTCGATGCCGTCAAGCACCTCGTCCTGTGCCGGATCGAACGCGTACCGCCCAGGCTGGACCTGGACGTCTATCCCTTCCTGCCACGCACCACGGTCGAGAAGACCTTTGCCAGAGCCTATCTGAGCCTGCTCTCCGACCGGCAGGAGGCCGCATGAGCGATCAGGCCCCGGAGATCCTTCTCGCTCACCATCTCAAGGCGCTCAAGCTGCCTACGTGCCTGCGTGAGCATCACAAGCTCGCGCGGCAATGTGCCGCTGAAGGCGTCGATCATATCCGCTTCCTCGCCCGCCTCGTCGAGATGGAAATGATCGACAGGGAGCGTCGCATGGTCGAGCGGCGCATCAAGGCCGCGCGCTTCCCCGCCGTCAAAAGCCTCGACAGCTTCGACTTCGCCGCCATCCCCAGGCTCAACAAGATGCAGGTGCTCGAGATGGCGCGCTGCGAGTGGATCGAGCGGCGTGAGAACGCCATCGCTCTGGGGCCATCAGGCACCGGAAAGACGCACGTAGCGTTGGGGCTCGGACTGGCAGCATGCCAGAAAGGACTGTCGGTGGGCTTCACCACCGCGGCAGCGCTGGTCAGCGAAATGATGGAGGCCCGCGACGAGCGCCGTCTTCTGCGCTTCCAGAAGCAGATGGCCGGATACAAGCTGCTCATCATCGACGAACTGGGCTTTGTGCCGCTCTCCAAGACCGGCGCCGAACTGTTGTTCGAGCTGATCTCCCAGCGTTACGAACGCGGCTCCACCTTCATCACCAGCAACCTGCCCTTCGACGAATGGACCGAAACCTTCGGATCTGAGCGTCTCACAGGCGCGCTCCTCGATCGCCTGACCCATCACGTCAGCATCCTCGAGATGAACGGCGAAAGCTATCGCCTCGCGCACAGCCGGGCCCGCAAGGCCAAAACCAGACCCTGAAAATTACACCAATGCCGGGGGGAGTGGCCCTCGGGCTACGCCCTCACGCCACTCCCCACGGCATGTAACACGATGGCCTGGTTTTACGCCGCCGAATGGCCGACTTTTGCTCCGCCGTTGACAGTTCCGTCGGCGCTTACCAAAGGTCGGCGTTGCAACGCGATGCAGAAGATGCGTGCGCGTCAGTCCGGGTCCGACCGCAGTAGTACCCGCGCTACGAGGTCGTAGCGCGTCGGGTGTATCCGATCCCGCGTCGGAAAGCGCAGCAGATCGATCGTCTCATCAGCATAGGTCGCAGCGACCGAGTTCACAATGTAGGCATGTTGACGACTGTAAGGAAGAAGCCAAATGACCCGATGGCAGATGGTCCGGATACGGATACTCGTCAGCCTGGCGGCGAGATCAGACCTTGCATCGTCGTTGGATCCGACCGAAAAGACGCATGCGCCGTACTTCTTCGTTGGGAAACGCCATCCAAGTATCTGATGTGCATGCACACGCTCGGCCGCTAGCACATCGCACTGGGGGGCATATTTCGCGTTGATGGCGCGTGCGGTCCCCAGCCCGATGCTGTCGCCCAATATGAGGCACTCAAATACGGACCTGCTCCCCGGCATCGGGAACGTTGCTGTCTTGGTCTTCGATTTGTTGCCGGATTTCCGATACGTCCACCTTGCCGATCAGGTAATCCCCCTCATCCTTGAAAAACGCCTCAATCCGCTTCGTTTCGTCCAGAGGTGGCAAAAGCGAACCGAAGCGGGCCTGCCATTGCTGCTCTACAAAACCCAGGAGTGCCTTCCAGGAAGCCGCCTCGCTTGCGTGGACCTGGAGCATCTTATGACCCTCATGCAGGATGATAAGGACGGAGGCGTGCATGATGCTATCCATCGTAAGCGGCAAATCAGTACGGGCAGGCACGACCTGCCTTTTCGTCGCAAAACATGCAATTCCGGCCACCCGAAATCAAAAATACATATCAACTATGTCTATGTACTGCCAAACTGATTCTAGAAAATACAAGAAAAACCTTCACATGTGTAAAGAGAAAGTTTCAGTTAATTTTGTATATACTCAGAAATTTATCAGAATTGTTATTATAACAACAGTTCTATCAACTCACCAAAAGTGACTTGATAGGAATCTCAGGGTTTGCAAGTACAGATTTATCAGGAGTGGCCTGCGTGATAACGAGTGCCTTACCCTGAACATAGTCCTTCACAGAGTTGACGCAGTCAAGGGCCAGCACCTTACCCTTGCTAAGATATACGAGCGTGAAGCTGCGCGCTGCGCTCTGGCCCCGCACGACGACTTCATCGTATCCCAAGCTAAGCCCGATAGTCTGGAGCTTGAGATCATATTGGTTCGACCAGAACCAGGGAACGGCGTGGTACGGCGCGGCGTCACCAGCAATATGCCTGGCGGCCGTTATGGCCTGGTCATTGGCGTTCTGAACTGACTCCAACCGGATCCGCTGACCGCCAGCAAAGGGGTTGGCATGGATCGCGCAATCGCCGATCGCGTAAATGTTCGGCAACGAAGTCTGACAGAATTCATCGACTTCTACCCCGTTCCCGCTTGCCGCACCCGCCGCGATCAATGGCTCTACGGCCGGAACGATCCCGATGCCGACGACAACCATGTCTGCGGGTAAGACCGAGCCGTCAGACATCCGGACACCCGTTACCCATCCATCATGTCCAATCAGGCAATCCATTTTGGCGTTCAAATGGATCTCAACGCCATGCGCCCGATGTTCAGCCTCATAAAAACGAGAAAGCGGTTCACCAGCGACCCTTGCCAGCACACGATCCATCGCTTCCAGCACCGTCACTTGCTTGCCGAGCTTGGCGAGTACCGCAGCCGCCTCGAGGCCGATATACCCGCCACCGATCACCACGACATTCTGCACTTTCGGCGTCTCGGCCAGCATGCGGTCAGCGTCAGCACGAGTGCGGACGTTGTGGACACCCATGAGATCGCTTCCCGAACAGCTCAAGCGACGAGGCGCACCGCCAGTTGCCCAGATCAGCTTGCCATAGCCAATGCGGCTTCCGTCGGAGAGCACAACATTTTGCTCCGCCGGATCGACGGCCACAACCCGTCGCAGGAGCTGCAACTCGATATCGCGCTCGGCCCAGATTGCCTGAGGTCGAATGAGAATTCTTTCGAAGCTCTTTTCGCCTGAGAA
>JALRGK010000033.1 GCA_023253415.1 Rhodocyclaceae bacterium | reverse complement strand
CTGGGTGATACGAATGTAGCCATAGCCTGGTTCGATCATTTTGAATTTGACCGACTGCACCTTGATGACTTCGCGGGTTAGGGTCACGATCAGTGGCTTGGTCATGCCTTTACGGGCAATGGTCAGCGTGACCTGGGTTTTAGGTTTGCCGCGTAGTTTTTTAACGGCTTCGTTCAGCGTCAGGCCTTTGACCGAGGTGTCATCGATCTTGACGATGAGATCGCCGGTTTTTAGGCCGGCGCGTGCAGCCGGTGTGTCTTCAATCGGCGCGATGACTTTAACAAAGCCATCTTCCATGCCAACCTCGATACCCAGACCGCCAAACTCGCCGTGCGTGCCGACCTGTAGCTCCTTGAAAGCCTCCGCATCCAGATAGGTGGAATGCGGATCCAGGTTGGATACCATGCCTGAAATGGCATTGTTAATCAGTTTTTTATCTTCAACGGGTTCGACGTAGCCTTGTTTGATGGCATTGAAGACTTCGGCAAAGGTGCGCAGATCCTGAATTGGCAGGCCCGTTGTCTGAGGTTGTACCGGCGCCGCCGCTTTTTCAGCAAAAGCGGGTATCTGCAGCGCAATCAGGACCCCCGCCACAACGCCGACCAGACCAACGCTGGTCGTTTTGAGCCATCCGGTACGGTTTTTACCGGATGGGTTGTCGGTAGGGCGGTTTGGGTTGGGCATAGTGGGGTCCTGTCGTCTTGAGACGTCCTGATTGCAGCGATTACTTCTTGGCAGCCTGTTGAGCCACGGCGGCTGCCGCAGCGGCGGCCGCTGCTTGGTCGCCCAGGTAGTAGCTACGGATGGGCTTGAGCGTTTCATCATCAAGCTCATAGACCAGCGGAATACCCGTTGGAATATTCAGTTCAACGATGTCGGCGTCCGAGATGTTGTCCAGATATTTGACGAGGGCGCGGATCGAATTGCCGTGAGCGGCGACGATGACGCTCTTGCCGGATTTAACGGCTGGGGCGATGGTGTCTTCCCAGAAAGGGACAAAACGGGCCACAGTGTCTTTCAGGCATTCGGTCAGTGGCAGTTCTTTTTCGCTCAAGCCTGAGAACTTTTCCCCATAGCGGGCATCAAAGCGCGGGTGGCGCGGATCATCAAACTCGAGCGCCGGCGGTGGCGTGTCATAGCTACGGCGCCAGACCAACACCTGATCATCACCATATTTAGCCGCAGTTTCCGCTTTGTTCAGACCTTGCAGTGCACCGTAGTGGCGCTCGTTCAGGCGCCAGTTGCGCTGGATTGGAATCCACAGACGATCCATCTCTTCTAGGGCCAGCCACAGCGTGCGCATGGCACGCTTGAGTACAGATGAGTATGCTTGATCGAATTCGAAGCCGGCTTCTTTCATCAGGCGACCTGCCTGCTTGGCTTCTTCAATGCCTTTTTCAGTCAGATCAACGTCGGTCCAACCGGTGAAGCGGTTTTCCTTGTTCCAGGAGGATTCGCCATGGCGCAGCAGCACAATTTTTTTCATGATGAGATTTCCGTTCATCCGATATAAATGAATCAATCCGCTATTCTATAATGCCGGAGGCGCTGACTCTAGCTGCCAAGCCTTTGACTTTGTAATTTCTGGAAAAAACATGGATTTCTTCTTGCAGCCTCTCAATCTCGGTCTGTTGCTGATTGCTGTCATTTCAGGCGCCATGCTGGTGCGTCAGGTGATTCAGCCGGGTGGTAAAAGTGTGTCGCCCCAGGTGGCGATTGCCCTGACCGATAAAGACGGTGGGGTGTTGATCGACGTGCGTGAAGAGCACGAAGTCGCCGTGGCACATATTCAGGGTAGCCTGTTCATACCATTGAAGGATCTGCCAACACAATTGGCCAAGCTGGAAAAATACCGCAAGAAGCCGGTCGTTGTGGTTTGTGCGGCCGGTCAGCGTTCTGCTGCGGCCTGTCGTTTTTTGAACAAGTCCGGCTTCGAAGATGTCTCCCAGATTGATGGCGGTATCCAGGCGTGGGAAAAGGCCGGTCTACCGTTAAAGCGTGGCAAGGCACCAGCCTCGGCCAAAACCTGAAAGGATTGTCGATGCCCAAGGTTCTGATGTATTGCACCGCAGTTTGCCCGTATTGCGTTCGTGCCGAACAGCTGCTTCACAGTAAAGGTGTCACCGAAATTGAAAAAATCCGCGTTGATCTTAACCCGGAAGAGCGCGACGCGATGATGACCCGTACCGGGCGCCGGACCGTACCGCAGATTTATATCGGTGAGACGCATGTGGGCGGCTTTGACGACCTGGCGGCGCTGGATCGTGCCGGTAATCTCGATCCGTTGCTCAAATAATTCCCCGTAATTTTTTATTGATACAGAAGGATTTCTCATGGCAGAAAACGACCAGATGACTGATACCCAAGCGGCTACCGAGCAGACCGCCGCCCAGCCGATGTTCGCGATTGAAAAACTGTATGTACGCGATATGTCGCTTGAGGTGCCGGGTGGTGCGGAAGTATTTCTGCAGCAGGTGGCGCCGGAGGTCGGTGTGCAGTTCAAGACGGGCTTCAATCAGCTGGGCGCTGATGCTTTTGAAGGCATCCTGCAGGTCACCGTAACGGCTAAGGCCGAGAACAAGGTGTACTTCCTGATTGAAGTACAACAAGCCGGTATTTTCCGTGTCGCGGGGATCCCCGAGGAAGCGCTGCAAGCTTTTCTCGGTTCGGCCATTCCGAATGTCCTGTTCCCGTATGCGCGCGAAGCGGTATCGGACGCGTCGACCCGTGCCGGTTTCCCGCCGGTTGTGCTGCAGCCTGTGAATTTTGATGCGATGGCGCAGGCTGCCGAGCAGTCCCCGAGCGAAGTTGAAGCACCGACCACCGTTCAATAATCCGTTCACGGAAACTGTTGCATGATCCGGCATACTGAATCACGGCTGAAGCTCGGTGTTCTTGCCGCGGGCGCCTGGGGCACGGCATTGGCTGCCAACTGGGCGCAACGCCACCAGGTCACACTGTGGGCGCGAGAGCCAGAGGTGGTCGCTAGCATCAACGCGGATCATGTGAACCATCGTTTTCTGCCGGCCATCGCGTTGCCGCTTTCGTTGCGTGCCACGAATACGCTGGCAGATGTTCTGGATGCCGATATTCTGGTGCTGGCAACACCCGTGGCCGGTTTGCGAGCCACGCTCGAAGCGTTGAAAACGCTGTATGCCGATGCAACCTTGCCGCCCTTAGTGTGGGTCTGCAAGGGATTCGAGCCGCAAACGGGGTTGTTGCCACATCAGGTGGTGCGAGACGTGCTGGGGCTTGTGCCTGCAGCGGCATTGTCCGGCCCGAGCTTTGCCCAGGAAGTTGCCAAGGGCTTGCCCACGGCAGTGACGCTGGGGTCGGCGGATTTGGTGTTGGCAGAGCGTTTGGCAGAGTGTCTGCATACACCGAGTCTGCGCTTGTATGCCTCGGGTGATGTGGTGGGCGTTGAGGTGGGTGGTGCTGTAAAGAATGTGCTGGCGATAGCAACCGGTATTGCCGATGGTCTGGCGCTTGGTCACAATGCCCGCGCCGCGTTAATGACCCGGGGGCTGGCTGAAATTGGCCGTCTCTGTGAGCGCTTGGGGGGGCAGCGTGAAACCCTGATGGGGTTGGCTGGTCTGGGGGATTTGATTCTGACCTGCACGGGCGATTTGTCGCGTAACCGTCAGGTGGGATTGGCGCTCGGTTCGGGTAAAACGCTGCAGGAGACGCTGGAGTCGCTTGGTCATGTGGCGGAGGGTGTGGGTACTGCCCGCGAAGTGGCGCGTCTGTCGACCGAGCTACAGGTGGATATGCCGATAGCGCAGGCCGTGGCTGCTGTCATTCGGGGGGATTTGAAAGCATCCGATGCCGTTAGCCAGCTCATGAGTCGGGCGCAGCGTACCGAGTAATTATTGCGTTTGTGGCGCGTGTAACGGCTTATAAGGCACCCGTGAAGCCGTTCTGACGCCAGATCTCGAAGGCTACGATCGATGCCGAATTGGCCAGGTTCAGGCTGCGGATGCCCGGACGCATGGGAATGCGCAGACGATGATCCTGATCAAAGGTGGCGAGCAACTCGGCGGGTAACCCCTTGGTTTCGCAGCCCATGACAATCACGTCATCCGGACGGAATGCCACTTCATGGTAAGGGCGGCTGCCTTTAGTCGTCATGGCAAAGAAACGGCGCGGCTTGCCTGTGTCATCCGATAGTGCGTTGAGACATGCGGCCCAGTCGTCGTGAACGTGCAGAAAAGCCTGATCGTGATAATCCAGGCCGGCCCGGCGCAGGGAGCGGTCATCGACGTCGAAACCCAATGGGCGGACCAGATGGAGCTCAAAACCGGTAGCGGCTGATACGCGGATCAGGTTGCCTGTGTTGGGTGGAATCTCTGGATTCACGAGAATGATGGCGGGGCGGCGAATGATTTCTGTCATGGTTATGTGTGGGTCAGGTGAGTGCGGGCAGGCTCGGGCGTGCGCGCCAGAACGGCAACATCAATACGTCGCGCCCCGGCATGGCGGAGGGCATCGGCGCAAGCGGAGAGGCTGGCGCCAGTCGTGAGCACATCATCAATCAATAAAATGTTGAGGTCTGTCACGGGGGTTGGGCAGGCGAATGCGCCACGTAAATTGGCCCAGCGTGCATCGCGACGCAATCCGGCTTGCGAGGCCGTGTCGTGCACGCGCATGAGGTGTTCGCTGGACCATGGCAGATTCAAACGTTTGGCCGTATGGCGTGCCAGTTCGGCGGCCTGATTGAACCCCCGGGATTTCAGGCGATTCGGGTGTAAAGGCAGGGGAAGGATCAGATCGGGTCGCTTATCTGGGTGTGTTTGCCAGTGGCTTTGCAGGGTAGCTGCAAGATGGCGGCCAAAAAAACTGGCCAGGTAGAGATGGTGCCCGTATTTGAAGTCCCGGATCAGGGTATCAATCGGAAACCCATAGGACCAGACGGCCGTCGCCGAGTCGAACCCGGGGCGATGGTGTCGGCAATCCGGGCAATCTGGATCCTGCGTTGCCGATAAGGGTAGGGCGCAGCAGGGGCAGCATTGACCAGACAACGCGGGAAAGGTTGCGGCACAGTCCTGACAGACGGGTGCCGAGCCGCTGGCGAGACTGCATAAGGCGCAGCTTTGCGGTAGCAGGGCATCGATGATGGCTCGACCGGCCGTGCGAAGCCCCAGAGTCAAGCCCTGCTTTGAGGCATGGTGAGGCGTAGGCGCAATAGGCTTTGTCATGGAGCGATTGGTTAGTCAGGCGATATTTGGGGGCTTCGGGCATAATTATGCCTTTACAAAGCAATCTACCTCCATCTGCGAGGGCCTTTATGCAAACAGAGACTATTCCCCTGAATTTCGTACCGCCGCGTCAGAAGAATCATCTGCCCGAGGCCACTGGCACCGGCCGTTGGTCGACCGAAGCGGTGCTCGAACTCATCGAGCTGCCTTTCATGTCCTTGCTGGCCAAGGCACATGCGGTGCATGCCGAGCATTTCGACGAGAATGCCATACAACGTTCGACACTGCTGTCGATTAAAACGGGTGGTTGTTCCGAAGATTGTGGCTACTGTTCGCAGTCGGCGCGTTACGACACCGAAGTGGGGCGCGAAGCGCTGATGTCCAAGGAAGACGTGATTGCTGCCGCGAAAGCAGCCAAGGAAGCCGGGTCGTCTCGTTTCTGCATGGGGGCCGCCTGGCGTGGTCCCAAGGATAAGGACCTGGATCAGGTCGTCGATATGGTGGAATCGGTAAAGGCGCTGGGCCTTGAAACCTGTGTCACGCTGGGCATGCTGAAACCGGGCCAGGCCGAAAAGCTGGCAACCGCTGGTTTAGATTACTACAACCATAACCTCGATACCGATTCGGCATACTACAGTGAGGTGATCAGCACCCACACGCATGATGATCGTCTCGATACGCTGGATCGTGTCCGCAAGGCCGGTATTCACGTCTGTTCTGGCGGCATCGTCGGTATGGGTGAGAACCGCAAGAACCGTGCAGCACTGATCGCACAGCTGGCGAATCTGGATCCGGTACCGGATTCGGTGCCTATTAATAACCTGGTGCCGATTCCCGGAACCCCCATGGCGGGCGTCGATCCAGTCGATGGTATCGAGTTTGTACGTATGATTGCCGCAGCGCGCATCACGATGCCGACGTCGTGGGTACGCCTGTCAGCGGGGCGCCAGGAAATGTCGGACGAGCTACAGGCATTGTGCTTCTTTGCCGGTGCCAATTCGATTTTCTACGGCGAGCAACTGCTGACGACGGGTAATCCGAATACGTCGCGTGACCAGAAACTGTTTGCCACGCTGGGCTTGAAGGGCGTCTGATGACCACGGGGTCGGCACCCCGTTTCCGGCGCGGCGGGGTTCGACGCGCATTTGATCGGATGGCAACCGCTTTTACGGGGCACGATTTTCTGTATCGGGAGATGGCCCGTCGCATGACGGAGCGCCTGGAGATGGTTCGCATCGCGCCGCTATGCATTCTGGATGCAGGTTGTGCGCTGGGCGCAGACCGTTTGGCATTAACCCAGCGTTATCCGGAAGCATTGTGGCTTGGAATAGATCATAGTGTGCGGATGCTGCAGGAGGGCGTCAAGATTGACCGTGCAACGTCCGGATTTCTTCAGCGTCTGTTGAGTCCTATGCGGCAGGCCAAAGCCCTTCGCGTAGGCGGTACGCTGGATGCATTACCCTTGGCGGCGCAGCAAGTTGATCTGGTGTGGTCGAACGCCGCATTGCATTGGTTAGATGCGCTACCCGATGCATTGAAAGAATTTAACCGGGTCTTGCGCGTGGGCGGTCTGCTGATGTTCAGTCTTTTCGGGCCGGACACGCTCAAAGAGTTGCGTAGGGCGATACAGGCGGCAGGCTATGATGCCAGCGATCGTGTGCATACTTTCATTGATATGCACGATGTGGGGGATATGCTCGTGCACGGCGGCTTTTCCGACCCCGTCATGGACATGGAGACGTTGACACTCACCTACGCCGACCCATGGCAGGCGCTGCGTGAGTTGAAGCAGGCTGGCTCCTGCGCCGCTCAGCCGGATGCCATTTCAGGTTTAACCACATCTCGATTCTGGTCGCGAGTGATTGATCATTGGCCGCGAAATAGCGAGGGGCGATATGTTCTGACCTTCGAGCTGGTTCAGGGACATGCCTGGAAGACTGCCACGCGAACGCATGAAGACGGTCGATCCGTCATCAATTTCATGCCAAGGCCCAAATAGTCTCGGGAGTGTGATTGGCACTATTCGAATTGATTGATGCGGCTTGGCGTGCAGATGACGTTGCAGCCAAATGTCACACGGTGGATGCGCTCATCCCCGACTACGTGGCCCTTAGCCTGGGAGAGTCTTTGCCAGTGGCGGCTCGGGAGGTGCCAGTATGCGCCGATGTCGGTCGTCCATTAAAACCGCTGTGCGTGTCACCGGCCGCTTTACCGTTTCGCAAGGCCGTTGACCCGGAGGGCCGGGCGGCCCTGTTGCATGCCATCGCTCATATCGAATTTAATGCCATTAATCTGGCGCTGGATGCGGCCTGGCGTTTTAACGCACTGGGGCCCGCATTCGTGCGAGACTGGGTGGGCGTTGCCATCGAAGAGGCGTATCACTTCAGTCTCATCCACGATCGTTTAGTCACATTGGGGTATCGGTACGGCGATCTGCCAGCGCATTCAGGTCTTTGGCAACTCGCAGAGCAGACAGCGGGCGATGTCCTGGCCAGGATGGCGTTGGTGCCCCGCTTGATGGAGGCGCGGGGGCTGGATGCCATGCCGCCAATTTTCAGAGCGTTTCAGGGTATTGGTGATAAAGCCACATTGCGGGCGCTGTCCGTGATTGCGCGTGATGAGGTGCGACATGTGGCGCTGGGTGATCGCTGGTTCAGACAGCTGTGCTCAAAACAGCACATTCCGGTGATTGAGACGTATCAAGCCTTAATGACGACCTATGATGCACCGTGGCCACGTCCGCCTTTGAATGAAGCAGCGCGTCGTTCAGCAGGATTTGATGATGATGAGATTGCGCTTCTCAAGGCACATTGATGCCTACTCCTGACGTTGGGCGTAAAAAAAGGCAGCCCGCAGGCCGCCTTTTCGTCATGTCGCAGGGCGTATTACTGACGTAGGCCTGCAGCATATTCGGCGACTGCTGCCATTTGCTGATCCGTCATTTTTGCTGCGATCGTACGCATCATGCCTTCCGGATCATTGGCGCGGGTGCCGTCACGGAACTGCTTGAGCTGGCTGATCAGGTAATCCTGATGCTGGCCTGCCAGAGCCGGGTATTGGGCAGGCAAACCGGCACCCGCAACACCATGACAACCGGCACAAGCTGGGATGCCTTTCTTCATGTCACCGGCACGCCATAGTGCACGGCCTTCGGTGGCCAACTTTTCATCTTTGGCGACAGCCGGTTTCAGCGTCTGCTTTGAGAAGTATTGAGCCAGAGCCTTCATTTCATCAGCCGACAATGGCGCAGCCATGCCGTTCATGATGGCGTTCTGACGCAGCGCTGGCTTGCCATCGGCGGAAGCCTTGAAGTTGTTCAGTTGCTTGAGCAGGTACGAGGCGTGCTGGCCGGCCAGGTTCGGGTTGGCAGGGATGCTGCTATTGCCATCAGTGCCGTGACAGGCAGCACAGACTTTCGTTGCAATGGCGGCGGCATCAGCATTTGCGGCGGCGGGCACTGCGGGCTCGGCAGCCATGGCCAGGGCGCTGACCAAAGCGGTCAAGGCGAATGCGACAACACGGATCATGTCCACACTCCTAAGAGAATTGGTTGTGGCTCGTTGCGAGCAACAGGGGAATTAATTGGATAAGGCTGCTATTCTAATACAACCTGAACGAGGCGTCCTGTGTCTAATTCCCAAACTTTGAAATCTGCCCCGAAAACGTCCGCTAAACCATCGCCTGAAAAGCGGCCCAGATCGGCTGTTAGCGCAAAAAAACTGCCAAAACCGGTCAGCGGGGTCGTTGTTCCGCCGAAAGACCCCGGGCATGCGCATCCGTTTCCTCGTACCGAGTTCCTGACCACGGTCGCGCGTTTAAGGGATGCGCCCGGTGACGCCGTGGCCGAAGTGGCTTTTGTCGGCCGCTCGAATGCCGGAAAATCATCCGCGATCAATACCTTGGCAGGAAAGACCCGGCTGGCTTACGTCTCGAAAACGCCGGGGCGTACCCAGCACCTGAACTACTTTTCTGTGGCACCTGATCGTTATTTTGTCGATTTGCCGGGCTATGGATTCGCAAAGGTCCCCGAAGATGTGCGCAAACAGTGGGATACACTGCTGGGGCCTTACCTGCAAACCCGCGAACAGCTGAAGGGGCTGGTGATCATCATGGATAGCCGCCGGCCGCTGACCGAGATGGACTGGCAGATGCTGGAATGGTTTGCACCAACGGGGCGTGAGATTCATGTGCTGTTGTCGAAAGCGGACAAGCTCAGCCGGCAGGAGCAAACAAAAACGTTGCGGGCGGTGAAAGCCGATCTCGCTGATCTGGGCTGCCCTGTGAGTGTGCAGCTGTTCTCTAGTCTAAAGCGTACCGGGGTTGCCGAAGCTGCCGCTGTACTGAAACGCTGGTTGGGCCTGTGTGATAATACAAACGTTGAAAGTGTGCCGCCCGAAATAACCGAGGCTGCGCAACGTATGGAAGAAGACAATGCCGAATAAATCTGGATTTCCTTGGGTGCGCCCGCGCCGTTTGCGGGCGGATGATGCAACGCGTCGCCTGATGCGCGAACACCAGTTAAGTGTTGACGACCTGATTTACCCTGTTTTCGTACGCGAAGGCAGTGGTGTCAAAGAGGCGGTGGCTTCGATGCCTGGCGTACATCGTTATTCCCCTGATACCTTGTTGACCCACCTGGGGGAAGTTGTCGCGCTGGGGATTCCCGCTGTGGCGTTGTTTCCGGTGATCGATGTGTCGCTGAAAACACTGGATGGGCGTGAAGCAGCCAATCCGGATGGTCTGGTGCCGCGAGTCGTTAAAGCTATCAAGACACGTTTTCCTGATTTGGCGGTCATGACTGATGTGGCGCTGGATCCTTACACCTCGCATGGTCAGGACGGCATCATTGATGACAACGGCTACGTGCTTAACGACATCACGCTGGATGTACTGGTTCAGCAGGCAGTGATGCAGGCAGCGGCCGGTGTCGATATGGTGGCGCCATCCGATATGATGGACGGGCGGATCGGTCGTATCCGCGCCGCGCTCGAGGCGGCCGGTCACGTGAATACCGGCATCATGGCCTATAGTGCCAAGTACGCATCGGCCTTCTATGGTCCCTTCCGTGACGCAGTGGGCTCTGCCGGTCAGTTGGGTAAGGGCAACAAGATGACGTATCAGATGGACCCGGCCAATACCAATGAGGCATTGCACGAAGTGGCATTGGATCTGGCCGAGGGCGCCGATATTGTCATGGTGAAGCCGGGGATGCCCTACCTAGACATTGTGCGCCGTATCAAGGATGAATTTGCGCGGCCGACGGCGGTGTACCAGGTCAGTGGCGAGTACGCGATGCTTAAGGCGGCATCGCAGAACGGTTGGCTGGATGAAGAGAAGGTCGTCATGGAGAGCCTGCTCGCATTTAAGCGAGCCGGTGCCGATATGATTCTGACTTACTTCGCGCCACAGGCAGCGCGCTGGCTCCAGCCAACCAGATGACGCAGGTCCGTGATGTTACGCAGCTTATGGTCGACCCATGGGCTATTGCGCAATGACCGTGTGAGCCAGAGTGTACGCATGCCCAGGCGTTTAGCCATGACGAGATTAGCGAGGCTGTCTTCGATCATGATGCCTTGTCCGGGGTTCAGTCGCTCTTTCTTCAGCAAGCTGACAAACCCAGTGCGCATGGGCTTGGGTTGAAAACCGAAAGACTCGACCGTGTAGACGGCATGAAACAAGGGGGCTAACCCCGTTGTTGCCAGAATGTCATGCGTGTAACGCTGGGGGGCATTGGAAAAAATAATACGTCGGCCCGGTAGGGCCTTCAGCGTATGGGTGAGTGCTGGGGCGGTGATGACGACCGAGGATAGATCATCGAAATGATGTGTCGCCGCCAGAAAATGATGCGGATCAATGCCATGGTGACGGATCAGGCCTAATAACGTTGCGCCGTAGCGTTGCCAGTAGTGTTGACGCAGCTGGGTAGCCGCATCGTGATCGAGCGCCAGATGACGCTCGATATAGGCCGTCATAGCCCGGTTGATCTGCGGAAAGATATGCGGCGTGGCGTGGTGCAGGGTATCGTCGAGATCGAACACCCAGACTGGCGTCTGCCGCGAGTGCATCAGCTTGACTTGATCATTGTCCCAACACCGTGTTGCGTCAGGATCTCGAGCAGCAGGGCATGGGGCACGCGGCCATCGATAATATGGACACCCTTCACACCATTACGGGCGGCGTCCAGTGCCGAAGATATTTTCGGCAGCATGCCGCCAGACAGCGTGCCGTCTGCCACCATATCGTCAATGTCTCGCGGCGTGAGACCTGTGAGCAGGTTGCCCGCTTTATCCAGAACGCCTGGGGTGTTGGTGAGCAGAACCAGTTTCTCGGCACCGAGTACCTCGGCCATTTTGCCGGCGACGACATCAGCATTGATGTTGTAGGTCTCGCCATCCGGACCATACCCAATCGGCGCAATCACCGGAATAAAGGCGCCGGACACCAGATGGTGAACGATGGACGGATCAATTTGCTGGATGTCGCCGACCAGACCGATATCGAGCAACTCAGATGGGCTTCCATGTTTGGGCAGCATGAGTTTTTTTGCACGGATCAGGCCAGCATCCTTGCCAGTCAGCCCAACCGCTTTACCGCCATTCTGGTTAATCAGGCCGACGATATCCTTGTTGACCTCACCGCCGAGCACCATTTCGACAATGCGCATGGTTTCAGCATCGGTAACGCGCATCCCCTGGATGAACTCGCCCTTTTTACCAACCTGCGTCAGCATCTGCTCGATTTGTGGGCCACCACCATGAACAACCACCGGGTTCAGACCAACCAATTTGAGCAGGACAACGTCATTCGCGAATGATTGTTTGAGACTTTCTTCCGTCATCGCATTGCCGCCGTATTTGACGACGATGGTCTTGCCATGGAAGCGCTTCAGGAAAGGGAGTGCTTCTGCCAGAACCTTGGCTTCGAGGGCGATGTTTTCGTGCGGTTGAGCGATGGTCATATCAAATCCGTCGGTCAGATAAATAGAAGAGGTTGGCGGCGATTGTAGCGAGCATGGACAGCTTCGCAAAGTGTTATGACGGCTTGATGGCGGGCAGCTGCAGAATTGCCTCGCGATTGCTGGCAGAAAAGCAGGCAGCCGCGGCGTCTTTCCAGGGGGTCCAGCGCCAGGCGCGGTGTTCGTCGGGGGCGATCTGGATATCGCATGTGGTGGGCAAGCAGATGGAAAAAACCTGCTCCAGATTATGTGTCACCTCCGGGGCGTAGCGATGCCGCCACTCTGGCATGATGGTGTATCTGTTTTGAACGGGCCAGACACGCAATTGGTCCGGTTTGATAGACAGGCCTGTCTCTTCATGAACTTCCCGCACAGCGGTCGCCAGAAAACTTTCACCAACTTCACGGCTGCCGGTGACAGATTGCCAGTAACCGGGGTGTTTGGCGCGTTCAAGCAGCAGTACCTGCAGGTCAGTCGTATAAATGACCACCAGTACAGATTCGGGGCATTTGTAGCCGGCCGTCATGACGATTAGCCGATCATCGGAAGGAGGGCAATGCCATCACCGCGTAAACCGATAAAAGCCCAGAAAGGCATCTCCTGCCCTTGCCAGTGGTGGCTTGCTGCCTGAAAGGCTTCCAGCATTTTCTGAACACCCGTTGGGTCGGATGCAATCAGATTGTCCGCATCTTCCACGAGCACCACGTAACCCGTGGCGGGAAGCCAGGAAAAATCACTGAGCATCTCGGAAAGATCATCAAGATGCGCCCCCTCATGAGCCGGGCAGCGGGTTGCCTTTGTGAGCGTTTCCAGTGCATCCGACATGCGTGGCGTTTCTTTCAGCGGCACGCGAATGAGCTCCAAGTCGGCTTGTGCACAGGCTTCAGCCAGTGCATCAATGCCACCCGGTGTCAGATGGTAAACCCCGGCCCGCTCGGCATCTTCGAGCAGGCGGGCAAAAGCGGCGGGGTTCACGCGGTCTTTCGGTCAGGCTTTAGCGGCTTCGGTCGCCACCGGCTGACGCAGACGGATATGCAGCTCGCGCAATTGTTTCTCGTCGACCGGCGAGGGGGCATCGGTGAGCAGGCACTGGGCACGCTGGGTTTTCGGGAAAGCGATCACGTCGCGGATCGATTCGGCACCAGTCATCATGGTAACGATGCGATCCAGACCGAAAGCCAGGCCACCATGCGGCGGTGCGCCATACTTCAGCGCATCGAGCAGGAAGCCGAATTTCTGCTTCTGTTCTGCTTCGTCGATGCCGAGTGCGCTGAACACTTTTTCCTGTACATCGGCGCGGTGGATACGCACCGAGCCGCCACCGATTTCCCAGCCATTGAGCGCGATGTCGTAGGCTTTAGCCAAGCACTGCCCCGGATCGCTGGTCAGCAGGTCAATATGTGCATCCTTCGGGCTGGTGAACGGGTGATGACAGGCGTTCCAGCGCTTGTCATCCTCGTCGTATTCGAACATCGGGAAGTCAATCACCCAGATCGGCGCCCAGAGGGTCCCGTTCATGAAATTCTTTTCATGGCCGATCTTGACGCGCAGGGCACCCAGTGCATCGTTGACTACCTTGGTCTTGTCGGCACCGAAGAAAATCAGGTCGCCGCTTTGTGCACCAGTGCGTTCCAGAATGGTCTTGAGTGCGGTCTCGTGCAGGTTTTTGACGATGGGCGATTGCAGACCGGTTTCATTCGGTTGTGAGGCATCGTTCACCTTGATGTAGGCGAGGCCCTTGGCGCCATAGATGCTGACGAATTTTGTGTACTCATCGATTTCACCACGCGACAGCGAAGCACCGCCCGGAATGCGCATAGCCGCCACCCGGCCACCGGTTGTCGCTGGTCCGCTGAAAACTTTGAAGGCCACATCGGCGACAGCGTCAGTGACATCGGTCAGTTCCAGTGTGACGCGCATGTCGGGTTTGTCCGAGCCGAAACGTGCCATCGCTTCGGCGTAGGTGATGCGCGGGAAGGGGTTCGGCAGATCCACATCCATGGCGTCTTTGAAGACGTAACGGATCAGGCCCTCCATGAGACCCATGATCTCCTCTTCGCTCAGGAATGAGGTTTCGATATCCACCTGGGTAAATTCAGGTTGGCGATCGGCACGCAGATCTTCGTCGCGGAAGCACTTAACAATTTGGTAGTAACGATCAAAGCCAGCGACCATCAGCAGCTGTTTGAAGAGCTGCGGTGACTGGGGCAGGGCAAAGAACTGGCCATCGTGCACGCGCGATGGCACCAGGTAGTCACGAGCGCCTTCCGGCGTTGATTTAGTCAGCATCGGCGTTTCGATATCGATAAAGCCGTTGTCATCCAGGTAGCGGCGGAAGGCGCGGGCCACGCGGTAGCGCAGTTGCAGATTCTTCTGCATCGCAGGGCGACGTAGATCAATTACGCGGTGGGTGAGCCGTACGGTTTCTGACAGATGTTCTTCATCCACCTGGAACGGTGGCGTGACTGACGGGTTTAGCACTTCGATCTCATGGCACAGCACTTCAATGCCGCCGGAGGCCAGCGTGGTGTTTTCCGTCCCGGCCGGACGCGGGCGCACTTTGCCGGTGATTTTCAGGCAGAACTCACCACGCACGGATTCGGCGATCTTGAACATGTCGGCACGGTCGGGGTCGCAGACCACCTGCGCCAGACCGCTGCGGTCACGCAGATCGATGAAGATCACACCACCGTGGTCGCGGCGACGATGTGCCCAGCCGGCGAGGGTGACGATCTGTTCGTTGAGCGAAGGGTTGAGGTCGCTACAGTAGTGAGTACGCATGAGAGTCTTGCTTTTCTTCAGTGTTGAAATCAGTCACCAACGTATGTCTCGGCCGCGACAGCGTTGGCATTCGTTGTGAGTGTCTTGGGGGATGTGGGCGCGACAACGCCCATGGAAATCAGGTATTTCAGGGCGTCTTCAACAGACATGTCGAGTTCGACAACGTCGGCTTTAGGTACCATCAGAAAGAAACCGGAAGTTGGATTTGGTGTCGTGGGTACGTAGAGGCTGACCATGTCTTTACCCAGATGGGCCGCAATTTCACCCCCCGGCGTACCGGTCAGAAAGCCGATTGTCCAGCTGCCGGGTCGCGGGTATTGCACCAGAACCGCTTGGCGGAAGGCCTGTCCCGATGGTGAAAATACCGTGTCGGAGATCTGTTTGACGCTCTGGTAGACCGACCTAACGACCGGGATACGGTGAAGGAGTGCTTCCCACCAGCGCACCAGCCGTTGGCCGATAAAGTTTGCGGTGAGCAAACCGGTGACAAAAACTACGAGCAACGTCAGCAGGGCTCCCATACCCGGCAGGTGAAAGCCGAGTAGGGCGCGGGGCTGCCAATCGCTAGGGAGCAGCATGATGGATTGATCCATCATGCCCAGAATCAGCGAGAGCACCCAGATCGTGATGCCAAGCGGCGCCCAGATCAGCAGGCCGGTAATGAAGTAGCGTTTCATCGGTTCGCCGCATTGCGGCAGATAGGTTCCAAACCCTTGATTATAGCGGACTCGAGTCGATTTCTGTAAGCCGTTCTAAAGCACATTGCCAAGCTGGAAAATCGGCAAGTACATAGCAATGACCATGCCGCCTATGATCAGACCGAGGAAAAGCATCATCAGGGGTTCCATCAGGTTGCTGAGGGTGCTGACGGTGTCATTGACTTCGCGCTCGTAAATGTCGGCAATTTTTCTGAGCATATCGTCCAATGTGCCCGACGCCTCGCCAACGGCGACCATCTGGACCGTCAGCGCTGAAAACACGGGGTGGCCCGACAGACTGGACGAAAAACTAGTGCCCTGCTGAAGCAGTTGCTGAATTTGGCGGGTCGGGGCGATGAAGCATCGGTTACCGGCGCTATCTCCGGCGGGGCCCAACGCATCAAGCAGGGGAATGCCCGCACCGATCAGGCTGGCCAATGTCTGGCTCCAGCGGGCAAGTGCCGCTTGTTGCAACAGCTTGCCAATTCCAGGTAAGCGAAGCAGCCAGCCATCTGTTCGGGTTTGCCAGTGTGGTCGCTGCTGCCAGGAGTGATAAACCGCGACGATACCAAGCGTGAGCAGTGTGATCAGCCACAGGCCATAGGTCTGGAAGGTGCTGGCGAGGTTAATGAGTATCCGGGTTGGCCAGGGCAGGGCGGCACCGAAGCTGCTGAAGGTGGTTTCGAAAGCCGGTATCACCAGGGTAAGCATGAGTATGGTGACAATGCCGGCAATAGCGAGAATGGCGAGGGGGTATGCCATGGCGCTATGGACTTTGCTACGGATCGCCAGCATTTTTTCGCGATAGCTGGCAATGCGTTCAAGCATGAGATCCAGGAGTCCTGCTTGTTCGCCGGCGGCGACCAGTGTGCATGTCATGCGGTCGAACAGCGAGGGGTGTTGTTGCATCGATTGCGCCAGGCTCCGACCCATTTGTAGTTCGTTGCGCATTTCCAGCAGGGCGCGACTAACGGTTGATAGAGACTGGGTTTTGGCCAGTGTGTCTAGCGCCGCAAGTAACGGAATGCCAGCGTGAATCAACGTGGCCATCTGGCGTAATACTAGGGTGATCGTTTTGGCAGGGATGCGTTGAGGTAGACGCCAGGGGCGTTCGACACGGACCGGTGTGATGCCTCTTCGACGCAACTCCACCCGCGCCCGAACGTCGTTGCTGGCCATGATCTCGCCATTCAGCGGCGTACCATTCCTTGCAACGCCGGTCCACAGATACCGTCTGGCCGGATTTGATTTAGCCATGATTCCGAAGTGAGCCATCCAACGTGGTTGATGCGGTTTCTATCTCTGTCTCCGAGAGAATTTCCGTCAGTGAGGTGAGCCCCCGGATCACTTTTTCCAGGCCGGCCTGACGCAGACTTGGAATGCCGGATTGGCGACATTGCCTAGCGAGAGCGCTGCTACTGGCGGCTGCAAGCATCAGTTGCTGCAGATCCGGCGTTACCGGCATCACTTCAAAAACACCAACGCGCCCACGATAACCTGTGCCGTGGCAACGGGGGCAACCCACAGGCTGATAGGGGATCCATTGGCCGCTGTGGTAGGCAGCAATTTCGTCATCAGAGAAGCCGGCATCTTTAAGTTGTGGGTCTGAAAGTGGCGCTTGTGCCCGGCACTCACACAGACGGCGCACCAGGCGCTGGGCAATCACTAGTAGAACACTGCCAGCCACACTGTAGTCCGCCAGTCCAAGTTGCCGTAGCCGCTCCAGTGCAGCCGGTGCCGAACGGGTGTGCAGCGTGGATAGCACGAGGTGCCCGGTCTGAGCGGCCTTGACTGCTGTTTCGGCGGTTTCCGCATCACGGATTTCACCGACCATCAGGATGTCCGGGTCCTGACGCATGAAGGCACGCAAGGCTACCGCAAAACTTAATCCTGTCCGTTCGTCTATATTGACCTGATTGATCCCGTTGACTGGGATTTCAACGGGATCTTCCACCGTCGCAATGTTGACGCCGGTTTGATTGAGGACATTGAGGCAGGCGTAAAGCGTTACGGTTTTGCCGGATCCGGTCGGGCCGGTCACGAGAATCATGCCGCTTGTTTGGTGGATCGCTTGAGTCAGTAAGGCCAGTTGTGGGGCTGAAAGCCCCAGGGCTTCGATGGACAAGCGCGCATCCTCTCGGTCCAGAATACGCAGGACGATTTTTTCACCGTATAAAGTCGGCATGGTGCTGATGCGCAGGTCGACGAGTGTGCCATCATCCGTACGGGTACGAAGTTGTCCGTCCTGTGGCAATCGTTTCTCGGCGATGTCCAGTTTTGCCAGAATTTTCAGCCGGGATGCGATCATGTCCTTGTAGTCGTCCGGCGGCGTGCCTTGCGTCTGCAAAATTCCATCGATTCTGTAGCGCACCCGGTAATTGTGCTCGTAGGGTTCGAAGTGGATATCCGAAGCCCCGCGTTCAATGGCGATGCTCATGGTCTTTTGCAGAAAGCGGACGACAGGGGCGTCTTCGACCTGACGATCATCAACGCTGCCGGCATCATGGCCGCTTTGGTCTGTCTTGATCTGTGTGGTGCCTTCAGCGAAGTGAATCAATTGCAGAACATCGGCAACACACGGTTCAATGTCAAAGCCCGTCTGGAAGCGTAAGGCATTGATTAGGGCATCATCGGTCGGGTCCGCCATCGCCAGTCGTAATCGTTTACCGGATACGCTGATGGGGAGGTAGCGCGGGGTAGGCGTGAGATTGCCGGGGGGCAGCAATGCCGAATCCTGTAACGTCGCCTGTTCCACGCAAAGAAAGCCGAAGGAGTCTTCGATAAAGCGCATCAGCGTCTGGCTATCGATCAGTGTCGCGGCGACCAGCTCGGCGGGCAGGCTCGTCTGGCGTTGGCGAGCCCGTTGAACGCAGCGTTCGACAGCATCGCTGTCGGGAATTTGCCCGCTCTGTATCAGTGCGCGGGCAAGAATGCTCATGATGCCCGGTTAAGGAGCACTTCCAGTACAAAACGGCTGCCGACATAGGCCAGCAACAGCATGACGAAACCGCTGATCGTCCAGCCGGTTGCTTTGGCGCCACGCCAGCCACGTATCCTGCGGCCAATAAGCAGTGCGCCGAAGATCATCCAGGATAGGAAGGCAAAGATGGTTTTGTGATCAGCCCGGATCCATTGTCCGTAAAACTGTTCTGAAACCAGAAGGCCGGTGGCCAGTGATGCCGTCAGCAAAAGAAAGGCAATACCCAGCATGCGAAAGAGAAGGTTCTCCATACGGAGTAACGGGGGAAAGCGTGGCTCGGTGGTGAGTTTGGCGGGATGGTGCAGCTCCCGTTCGGCGATCCAGAGCAGACAGGCCTGCAGCGTGGCCAGCAAGAACACACCATAAGCCAGCATGGCAAGAATGAAGTGGAGGCGGAAGAGCCAGGCATTGATATGAATCAGCGGGTGCTCAACCGGAAAGATCAGGGGCAGCAAGACACCGGCGGTGGCAACGGGCAGAATCAGCGCCAGAAGACCGCGCTGCTTGTAAGCCAGGCTTTCAAAGCCATGCAACACCACCGCGAGCCACAAGATGACCGAGACGGTGAGTGCAAACGAAAAGCGGACGGCGCCGTCATCGAACATGTCGAGATACAGCGCGGTGCCGTGGACGGCAATGGCGAAGCCGAGGAGCGCTGGGGAAAGACCTGTCTGAGTCGAAGAGGGTTTGCCTGCAGCAAGGTGCTGGGCCAGTCTGGAGGGCGATTGGCGGGCGATCTGACGCAGCACCTGCCAGGTCAGCAGACCGTAGGCAATTGCAGCAATGATCGTCAGCAGCGTCGCGAGCGGGAAGGGAAGCGATACAATTGGGGGCATAAGCTACATTTATATCACGTAGCCCGAACAAATGTCCGAGACTGATCAATGCTGGAAAATCTGACCCAACGCTTAAGCCGTGTCATGAAAACCATGCGGGGCGAAGCCCGCATGACCGAAGCCAACATCGGTGATGCCTTGCGTGAAGTGCGCATGGCACTGCTGGAGGCGGATGTATCGCTATCGGTCGTCAAGGATTTTGTGGCGCAAGTGAAGGAAAAAGCCCTAGGTACCGATGTGGTAGGTTCGCTGACACCGGGGCAGGCTTTCGTCGGCGTGGTGCATGAGCAGCTCAAGCAGCTAATGGGCGAGGCCCAGGTGCCGCTGGCGCTTAACCAGCAACCGCCGGCCATTATTCTCATGGCGGGTCTGCAGGGCGCGGGTAAAACGACCACTGTCGGTAAGCTGGCTCGCTGGTTGAAACAGCACCAGAAGAAAAAAGTCATGGTGGTGTCGTGTGACGTCTATCGTCCGGCCGCTATTGATCAGCTAAAACATGTGGCCGAGCAGGTGGGTGCCAACTTCTTCCCCTCGTCACCGGATCAGAGGCCTGCTGACATTGCTGCGGCCGCTGTTGATTGGGCGCGTAAGCATCACGAAGAGGTGCTCATCGTCGATACGGCCGGCCGTTTGGCCATTGATGAAGCGATGATGGCGGAAATCAAGGCGTTGCACGCGCAACTCAACCCGATCGAGACATTGTTCGTTGTTGACGCCATGCTCGGCCAGGATGCGGTGAATACTGCCAAGGCCTTTAATGAAGCGCTACCGCTTACGGGGGTGGTGCTTACTAAACTGGATGGTGATGCCCGCGGTGGTGCCGCGTTATCGGTGCGAGCCGTCACCGGTAAGCCGATTAAGTTTGTCGGTGTGGCTGAAAAACTGGATGGTCTGGAGCCGTTCTATCCGGATCGTATGGCGTCACGCATCCTCGGCATGGGCGATATTCTGTCGCTAGTCGAAGCCGCCTCGCAGCAGGTGGATATGGACCAGGCGCAGGCCATGGCGCAGAAGCTCAAGTCTGGTAAAGGCTTTGATCTCAATGACTTCCGCGCTCAGGTGGCCCAAATGCGTCAGATGGGGGGTATGACGGCATTGATGGACAAGCTGCCGGCCAAGTTTGCCGAAGCGGCGGCCAATATGCCTGCCGGTAGCGACGAAAAAATGGCCAAGCGGATTCAAGGCATTATTGACAGCATGACGCCGGACGAACGCAGTAAGCCAGAGCTGATCAAGGCCAGTCGGAAGCGTCGTATTGCCATGGGAGCCGGCGTTCAGGTTCAGGAAGTGAATCGCTTGCTGAACCAGTTTGAACAGACGCAAAAGATGATGAAGCAATTCGGCAGTATGTTCAAAGGCAAGGGCGGCATGATGAAGATGATGAGAGGCGCTAAAGCCATGTTTGGCGGTAAATTGCCGTTCTAAAACGACTGCGCCGCTCCTAGGCCTTGTTGCGCCGAAGTTGCGTGCAATATCGCTCTCTCACCTATCGACGAGATTTGTCTCGTACGCTGTGCTCCGGGCGCCTAACCCCGGAGCAGCTCGTGACGGTTTGTCGGGCAATAGGTTATTGCGCTAAAGCTTTGCGTAGGTAATCAACGACACCCGCCCGATCAATCATCGTGGCTTCCGCATCACGGCGACCCTTCACTTCGACCTGGCCGGCAGCCAGACCTTTCTCGCCAATCACCAGGCGTTGTGGAATGCCGATCAGCTCCATGTCGGCAAACATAACGCCCGGACGTTCGTTACGGTCATCCAGCAGCACGTCGAAGCCGGCGGCGATCAGTTCTTCGTAAAGTTCGCTGGCAGCTTGCTGGATGGCGGGGGACTTGTGATAACCCATTGGGACAATCGCCACAGTAAACGGGGCAATAGCGGCCGGGAAGACGATGCCCTTGTCATCATTGTTTTGCTCGATGGCGGAACCGACGATACGGGTGACGCCGATACCGTAGCACCCCATTTCCATGACTTCGTTTTTGCCCGCTTCGCTGAGGAAAGTGCAGCCCAACGCTTCGGCATACTTGGTGCGTAACTGGAAGATGTGGCCGACTTCAATACCACGCACGATCTCCAGCAGACCTTTGCCGTCCGGCGAAGGATCGCCGGCCACCACATTGCGGATATCGGCGACTTCCGGTTCTGGCAGGTCGCGTCCAAAATTCACACCCATCAGGTGTGTGTCGTAGGCATTGGCACCACAGGCAAAATCGGCCATCACGGCGACAGTGCGATCGGCAATGACGCGGATGCCGGGCTGGAGACCTACCGGGCCGATAAAGCCGGGAATACAGCCCAGTGCTTCCTTCACTTCGTCTTCGCGAGCAAAGCGGAAAGCACCAATGCCTCCGATCTTGCCGGCTTTGATTTCGTTCAGTTCATGGTCAGCACGCAGAAGCAGGAGCGCCAGACCTCCATGACCGCCTTCGGGGAGTTCAGGAACGATAGCGAGCGTTTTGACGAGTCCCGATAACGGGATGTTGAGTGCTTGTGCCACATCGTCACAGCGGGATTTTTTCGGTGTGGCAACGCTGGCCATAGTTGCATTGGCAGCTGGGCGGGGCGTCGTTGGTGCCAGCGCTTCGGCCAGCTCAACGTTGGCGGCAAAGTCAGAGGTCGGGCAGAAAGCAATATCATCTTCGCCCGAATCTGCCAGCACGTGGAATTCGTGCGAGCCAGTGCCACCAATCGAACCAGTGTCGGCGGCGACGGCGCGGAAACGGAGTCCCAGGCGCGTGAAGATGCGGCTGTAGGTGTCGTACATCACGCGGTATTCGCGTTCGAGATCTTCAAAGCTGGTATGGAAAGAGTAACCATCCTTCATTAAAAATTCGCGGCCGCGCATGACGCCAAAGCGGGGGCGGATTTCGTCGCGGAACTTGGTCTGAATCTGGTACAGGTGGATCGGCAGCTGACGGTAGCTTTTGATTTCCTTGCGCACGAAGTCGGTGACGACTTCCTCGTGGGTTGGGCCGATTACGAAATCGCGCTGGTGACGGTCTTTAAAGCGTAGCAATTCCGGGCCGTATTGGTCGCCACGGCCAGATTCCTGCCACAGTTCAAAGGGTTGCACGGCGGGCATGAGCATTTCCAGAGCGCCGGCCCGGTTCATTTCGTCACGGACAATCGCTTCTACCTTGCGCAGGGTACGCAGACCCATCGGGGTCCAGGTGTACACGCCAGAAGCGAGACGGCGGATCAGGCCGGCACGGAGCATCAGCTTCTGGCTGATGACTTCGGCATCGGAGGGGGCTTCTTTGAGGGTGGTGATCAGAAACTGGGAAGAGCGCATAGGGAACCCTGAAAAGGCAAAGGCCGTGCGTTTGTGGGTCGCCAGCCGATAAATAAAGCGGAAAAACGGCATTCTAGCGGATGCCGGCTTTCGTCTGGGTGCCGGATGTGCCAGAATCAGGGCAATTTCAAATTAACGCAGGTGATTTATGCTAGATCGTGAAGGCTATCGCCCCAACGTCGGCATCATCCTCTGCAATGCACGTAACGAAGTTTTCTGGGGTAAGCGCGTCAGGGAGCATGCCTGGCAGTTTCCACAGGGTGGTATCAAGCGGGGTGAATCCCCGGAAGAGGCCATGTACCGTGAATTGCATGAGGAGGTGGGGCTTGCGGCCGAGCACGTCAAGATTCTCGGCCGTACGCGGGACTGGTTGCGCTATGAGGTGCCGGAGCAATGGATACGGCGCGAATGGCGAGGCAATTACAAGGGTCAGAAGCAGATCTGGTACTTGTTGCGATTGACGGGTGGGGATCATCACGTGCAGTTGCGTGCAAGCTCTCATCCGGAGTTTGATGCCTGGCGCTGGAGTCAGTACTGGGTGCCGCTCGAGTCCGTGGTTGAGTTCAAGCGGAATGTCTACCAACTTGCGTTGGGGGAGTTAGAGCCTTTTCTCAATGCGGATCGGCTGCGTCATCCTGCGTTGGGTCGTCGTGGACGTCGACCGGCAGGGGGCTCCGACGCAAAAAACGCGCCTACGGTCAAGCCGGAGGCTGTATGACTCCCTCGAAGCGTCTAGCGCAAGGTCTTCTTCTGTGTTTGCCGTTGGTGAGTGCTTTGCTGGCGGGTGGCGCGTTTGCGGCTGTGGAATGTGATACCCGCAAGTACTACGAATGTTATGACTATCAGGAGTCCGAAGAGGATAAGAAGGTCTGGCAGGAAGAGAAATACACGCTCCCGGCAGCGCCTGACATGGACAAGCTGATTCCCTTCGAGGTCAATGTTTCAAATGCCAACCGTTTTCTTATCGATCCAGTAAGTGTTTCTGTCGGCAAGGATGGGGTTGTCCGTTTTACCGTGGTGATTGAATCCTCGGGTGGTGCGCGCACGATCAACTATGAAGGCCTGCGTTGTAAAACCCGAGAGCGTCGTCTGTATGCCTTTGGTCAGCCGGATGGGAGCTGGATCGAAAGCAAGGGATCATCCTGGATCCTGATGCAGAAGCAGCAGCACAAGATGCACAATGCCTATCCGGCCGTTCTGGCCTATGAATATTTCTGTCTGGATCTGGAACCACCGCCAAGCGCGGAAGTGGCTGTGGAGCGCTTGAGATCCGGTCCGGCAGTAACCTCTGCAAGGTAAGTCCATGAGTATTGATAGCCTGATTATTGAAGCCGACAAAGTGTTGCGGACCCTGTTTGCATCGCAACGCAGTGTGCGTCCGCACCCGGACGCGGGCTTGCCCGAAGCGGAATTGTCTGAGTCTGAACGCAAACATGTGGCGGGTCTCATGCGCGTGAATCACAGCGGTGAAGTGTGTGCTCAGGCGCTTTATCAGGGGCAGGCGCTGACCTCTCGGGATCCTGCGGTACGAGAGGCACTCCGCGAAGCGGCGCACGAAGAAATCGAGCATCTGGCCTGGACTGAACAACGGCTGCGTGAACTGGGTAGCCACACCAGCTGGCTGAACCCGCTCTGGTATGCCGGATCGCTAACGATGGGTGTCATTGCCGGGAAACTGGGTGATCGCTGGAATCTTGGGTTTTTGGCAGAAACGGAAAAGCAGGTCACCGCGCATCTGGAAAGCCATTTGGCCCGATTGCCAGAATCCGATACCAAGAGCGCTGCGATTATCGGGCAGATGGCGATTGACGAAACATCGCATGCCCATACGGCAGAAGCCTTGGGTGCGGCACAGTTCCCGCCGGTCGTGAAGCAGTTGATGCAACAGACCGCCAAGGTGATGACGGGTTTGTCTTACCGCATCTGAGCTTTATTGTGGGGTGGCTTCCCGCAGGTCCAGATCCCATGTGATTTCTGCTGTGGCACCGAGCATTGCCGTGGCTGAACAATATTTGTCTTTAGACAGCGTGATGGCGCGTTCGACCGCCTCACGCTTGAGCTGGTTGCCGGTGACAATGTAGTGCAGGTGCAGTTTGGTAAAGACTTTGGGTTCGGTCTCTGCCCGCTCTGCTTTCATTTCTACCTGGCAACCGGTGACAGGATGGCGACCGCGCTGGAGAATCAACACCACGTCAAAGGCTGTACACCCGCCAGCGCCAGCCAGCATCATTTCCATCGGGCGAGGGCCCAGATTCCTGCCACCAAGATCGGGCGGGCCGTCCATCGTTACTTGATGGCCGCTGCCGGTGTCGGCGACAAAAGTCATGTGATCAGTCCAGGTGACGCGGCATTCCATGCGGGGCTCCGATAGCTGTTAGGGTTAAACAGCGAACGATTGTAAAGCCAAGTCGTCCCGGTGCGAACCCTATGCGCTTAAAACCATGGCGGCTTTGGAAGATATGTTGCGCCGCAATATGTCGGTGTCTTTTTTTCGAGTTATATGTCGGCTTGTAAACGATAGAGTTTTAGTTTGAGCAGCAATGTGAAATTATTTCAATGAGATAGGATGGTGCTCGGTCGTGGGTTGCTTAGCGTGAAAATATTTTTGCGCCGCAAGAAATACCTTGCGTTTTTATCAATTTGTCGCTACATTGGAAACGTTGCGTAGATGCGTGGTTGCATCTACCAGATTGTCTCCTCCACCCTCCTCCTTTGGTGTGGATTTACGCGGAATCGCTCATGTGATTCCGCGTTTTTTTTGGGGGGGGTTGTGATTGATCCGACCAACCGCGAGAGGCATGGTGCGTGGGCGCTGTTAAGGGCATGGCAACCGATTTTGATCGGGATCTGCAGGATAAAGTTGCAAAACGCTTGACTTGGTTTTGTGAGTGTTGCTAGAATCCACGTTTTTCCAAATTCCGCGCCGTCTCTGGCGCCACGGAAGTGCAAAGATGAAAACGTTCTCCGCCAAGCCGCATGAAGTCCAGCGCGACTGGTTCGTCGTTGACGCCACGGACAAAGTCCTGGGCCGCGTCGCCAGTGAAGTTGCGCGCCGCCTGCGTGGCAAGCATAAGCCTGAGTACACCCCGCATGTCGATACCGGTGATTTCATTGTTGTTGTCAACGTTGAAAAACTGCGTGTGACGGGTAACAAGGCCGAAGACAAAAAGTATTACCGTCACTCGGGTTACCCGGGCGGTATCTATGAAACCACGTTTGGCAAGATGCAGCAGCGTTTCCCGGAGCGTGCTCTGGAAAAAGCTGTTAAGGGCATGCTGCCGAAGGGTCCGCTGGGCTACGCCATGATCAAGAAGCTCAAGTGCTACGCCGGTGCTGTTCATCCGCACACCGCTCAGCAACCCAAGTCGCTGGAAATTTAAGAGGTCGTTATGGCAGAACAACAATACTACGGTACCGGTCGTCGCAAGAGCGCCGTTGCCCGTGTTTACCTGAAGCGCGGCAGTGGCAATATCGTTGTCAATGGCAAGCCGGTCGATATTTTCTTTTCGCGTGAAACCGGCCGTATGGTCGTTCGTCAGCCGCTGGAGCTGGTTGAGCACGCTTCGACTTTCGACATCAATGTCAACGTGGTTGGCGGTGGTGAGTCGGGTCAGGCCGGTGCCGTTCGCCACGGCATCACCCGCGCCCTGATCCAGTACGATGCTGAGCTGAAGTCTGCACTGTCGAAGGCAGGCTTTGTGACCCGCGATGCTCGTGAAGTTGAGCGTAAGAAGGTCGGTCTG
>JALRGK010000008.1 GCA_023253415.1 Rhodocyclaceae bacterium | reverse complement strand
TATCTTTCTGTACTTCGTCTTAAAGACTGGCTCAAGCTCCTGGATTTCGAGGTGTCACGTGGTCATTTCGGCTGCTATGCCCCACCCTGTCATCGGGAAAGCAGCTTTAGCCATCTCAACTGGCTGGAACTGGCCGGCAATCGTTGGTGGGGATTTGCCGGTGGCTGCTATGCCGTTGTCGCCGTCAAACGTATACCGGGCATGACCTTACTGACCCCCAGCTGGCTTAAAACGCCTAAAAAAATACGCAGCAAGGCTTCGTTAGTGGCCGAACAGCATCAAAACAAACAACTATGACCCCACAAAAAACACAAACCGACGTGATTCAGATCTTTTCAGACGGTGCCTGCCGTGGCAACCCCGGCCCCGGGGGCTGGGGCGCGTTACTGCGTTACCGTGAGCATGAAAAAACCTTGTACGGCGGTGAACCCAACACCACCAATAACCGGATGGAGCTTCAGGCGGTCATATCCGGCCTGGCGGCACTGAAACCCGACAGCGCCACCCCCGTGGAAGTTCATACCGACTCCAAGTATGTCCAACAAGGCATGCAATCTTGGATTCACGGCTGGAAGCGTAATGGCTGGAAAACCTCGGACAAAAAACCCGTCAAGAACGCGGACCTCTGGCAGCAACTGGACGCCCTGGCCCAGAAATTCGATATCAGCTGGCACTGGGTGAAGGGGCATGCCGGTCATCCGGAAAACGAACGTGCCGATCAGCTGGCGAACCAGGGGATCGACGAGCTCAAGAGCCTGTAAAATAGCGGGTGATTGCGAATTAAAGACTATGCGCCAAATTATTCTTGATACCGAAACCACCGGCCTCGACCCGAAGCAGGGTCACCGCATTATTGAAGTCGCCGGGGTTGAACTGGTCAACCGCCGATTAACCAACCGGCATTTTCACCATTACGTGAACCCGGACCGCGACATTGACGAAGGTGCCCAGGCAGTGCACGGCATTTCAACCGAGTTCCTGGCCGACAAGCCGCGTTTTAACGATATCGCCGATGCGTTTCTGGATTTTATAGCCGGTGCCGAACTGGTGATCCATAACGCACCCTTTGACGTGGGCTTTCTTAACGCCGAGCTGGAACTATTGGGCAAGCCCCCTGTCACCACCTTCTGCAACAAAGTCACGGACACCCTGAAAATGGCGCGAGACAATTATCCGGGCAAACGGAATAGCCTGGATGCGCTCTGCGAACGCCTGGAAATCGACAACACCCATCGCAATCTGCACGGTGCCCTGCTCGATGCCGAACTGCTGGCCGAAGTCTATCTCGTCATGACGCGCGGTCAGGATGGCTTTGCCATGGTCTTTGAAGAATCGGCCGAAGCCATCGCCCTCAATGCCGACTCCAGTCGCCTTCGCCAATTGAGAATTCAAACTGCCAACGAACAGGACTTACAGGAACACCAGAAAGTGCTGGATCAGATCCAGAAAGAATCTGGTGGCAAATGCCTGTGGCTAAGCCAAACCGCCCTGCAATAACGTCGGCCCTCCCGTTTTCAAACCCCTTGTGCCAATGGACGACTTTCTGGCACGGAATCACTATTGTTGAACTTTATGCCTCTGATTATCGAAGAACAAATCGCCAAGGAACTCAACGTCAAAACCGCGCAGGTACTGGCAGCCATTCAATTGCTGGACGAAGGCGCCACCGTGCCCTTCATCGCCCGCTACCGCAAGGAAGTCACCGGTGGCCTGGACGATACCCAGCTGCGTAATCTCGAAGAACGCCTAATCTATCTGCGTGAACTCGAAGACCGTCGCCAGACGATCCTGGCAAGCATTGAAGAGCAAGGCAAACTCACGCCCGAGCTCAAGGCCGACATTGATGCCGCCGAAACCAAGCAGCGCCTCGAGGATCTGTATCTACCCTATAAGCAGAAACGCCGTACCAAGGCACAGATCGCTCGTGAAGCCGGTATCGAACCGCTGGCCGACGCCTTGCTCGATGACCCAGAACGATCACCAGAGACTGAAGCCGAAAAATATCTAAACGTTGACGCCGGGTTTACCGACGCCAAAGCCGTACTGGATGGTGCGCGCCAAATTCTGATGGAGCGATTTGCGGAAGACCCCGAACTGGTCGGTCAGTTGCGCGAATACCTGAATGAACACGGCATGGTGCGCTCCAAAGTCATCGAAGGCAAAGAGAACGAAGGTGCCAAGTTCCGCGACTGGTTCGACTTCCACGAACCGCTGAACGCGATGCCTTCACACCGCGCCCTCGCTCTCCTGCGCGGGCGTAACGAGGGCTTCCTGCAAGTCTCGCTTGTGCTCGATAGCGAACTAGATCAGGAAACCCCTTCCACCGCCCCTAACCCCTGTGAGCAACGCATTGCCAACCGCTTCGGCATCAAGCAGCAGAATCGTCCTGCCGACAAATGGCTCAACGACACGGTGCGTTGGACCTGGCGTGTCAAACTCGCACTGCATCTAGAGCTGGACCTCATGGGACAGCTGCGCGAACACGCGGAAGAAGAAGCGATTCGCATTTTTGGCAAGAACCTCAAAGACTTGCTGCTCGCCGCGCCGGCTGGCCAACACGTCACCATGGGGGTCGACCCCGGCATCCGTACCGGCTGCAAACTCGCCATCGTTGATGCCACCGGCAAACTGCTAGATACTGAAACCATCTACCCCCACGAGCCCCGCCGTGACTGGGCCGGCAGCATGACGACCATTGCCGCTCTGGCCAAGAAGCATGGCGTCAGCCTGGTGGCGATTGGTAACGGCACGGCCAGCCGTGAAACCGACAAACTGATTCAGGATGTGATGAAACAGTTCCCGGAACTGAAGCTCACCAAACTGGTGGTTTCCGAAGCGGGCGCTTCGGTTTACTCCGCCTCCGAACTGGCGGCCCGAGAATTCCCGCAACTGGATGTTTCATTGCGCGGCGCTGTCTCCATTGCCCGCCGCCTGCAAGACCCGCTGGCCGAACTCGTCAAGATCGAACCAAAATCCATTGGTGTAGGCCAGTATCAGCATGATGTGTCGCAACTCAAGCTGGCACGCAGCCTGGATGCCGTGGTCGAAGACTGCGTCAACGCCGTTGGTGTTGATGTCAACACGGCTTCTGCCCCGCTACTCACCCGCATCTCCGGCCTCAACGCCGGGTTGGCCAGCAACATCGTCAGCTACCGTGATAGCCACGGCGCTTTCAAAACACGCGCTGAATTGCTCAACGTACCGCGACTTGGCGATAAAACCTTCGAACAGGCAGCCGGCTTCCTGCGCATCCGCGGTGGCGACAATCCTCTGGACGCCTC
>JALRGK010000018.1 GCA_023253415.1 Rhodocyclaceae bacterium | reverse complement strand
CCCCCACACCTTATATCGGTTTGATCCCAGTGGAGTGAGCGGATGACCAACTACCTCGAATTCGAAAAGCCTCTCGCGGGAATCGAAGGCAAGGCGGTCAAGGCTGGCGCAAAGCTGGTCTCGTGGGATCCGCACACCCGTCCGATCATTACTGAATACGCCGGCATTGTTCGCTTCGAGAACGTCGAGGAGGGGGTCACCGTCGCCAAGCAGGTCGATGATGTAACCGGTTTGTCCACGCTGGTCGTTATCGACCACAAGCGCGGTGGCAAGGCTGCAACCAAGGGCGTTCGTCCGGTCGTCAAACTGCTCGATGCCGACGGTCAGGAAGTCAAGATTCACGGCAGCGACCATCCGGTATCCATCGCCTTCCAGGTTGGTTCGATCATCTCCGTGGTCGACGGTCAGCAGGTTGGCGTCGGTGACGTTCTCGCCCGAATGCCGCAGGAATCGGCCAAGACCCGCGATATTACCGGCGGTCTGCCGCGCGTGGCCGAGCTGTTCGAAGCCCGCACGCCGAAAGACACCGGGATGCTGGCCGAAGTGACCGGCACCGTGTCGTTCGGTAAGGATACGAAGGGCAAACAGCGTCTGATCCTGACCGATCTCGAAGGTAACGATCATGAGTTCCTGATTCTGAAAGACAAGCACGTGCTGGTGCATGATGGTCAGGTCGTCAACAAGGGCGAACTGATTGTCGATGGTGAGCCGGATCCGCAAGACATTCTGCGTCTGAAGGGTATCGAAGAACTGGCCCGTTACATCACGGATGAAGTGCAGGACGTCTATCGTCTGCAGGGCGTTAAGATTAACGACAAGCACATCGAAGTGATCGTTCGCCAGATGCTGCGTCGCGTCCAGATTACCGATCCGGCGGATTCGTCCTACATCAAGGGTGAACAGGTCGAGCGTTCGGAAGTCTTCATCACCAACGACGCCCTGCGCGCCGAAGGCAAGCGTGAAGCCGAATTCGAACCGGTGTTGCTGGGTATCACCAAGGCATCGCTGTCGACCGATTCCTTCATCTCGGCGGCCTCCTTCCAGGAAACCACGCGTGTTCTGACCGAAGCCGCCATCATGGGCAAGCGCGACGATCTGCGTGGCCTCAAGGAAAACGTCATTGTGGGTCGCCTCATCCCGGCAGGTACGGGTCTGGCTTACCATGCAGCGCGTCGCAACCAGTCGGCAACCGCCCTGGAAGACGCCTTCGAACCGGTCGAAGCTGTGGCCGTCGAAGAAGCTTTTGTGGCAGAAGCACCGTCAGCCGAGGCTGGCGAAGCAGACGCCGCCAACTGATTCAGGGGTGGCAATCGGGAACACCTGATTGCCTTTCCCCGGGTCAACCCGGGCTCCGGTTGACGGAATGCCCTGCGGTGGTTTATCATCGCGGGTTTCTCCGGCCAAGCCGCCCGGTTTTCGTGCGGCACGCTGGTTTTAAAACAGCGTGACCGTGGTTTGCCGGGCCGTCCCGACGGGACGTGACCGCAACTAATTGTAGGAACAAGGGTGGGTTTGCCGCCCGGATTTATTGGGGATTTTAGATATGCCAACCATTAATCAGCTCGTGCGTAAGCCGCGCGTCAAGGTTGAGGCCAAGAACAAGGTTCCGGCTCTCGAAGCTTGTCCGCAAAAGCGTGGCGTTTGCACTCGCGTTTACACCACGACGCCGAAGAAGCCGAACTCGGCGCTGCGTAAAGTTTGTAAAGTTCGTCTGACCAACGGTTTCGAAGTCATTTCGTACATCGGTGGTGAAGGCCACAACCTGCAGGAACACTCGGTTGTTCTGATTCGCGGTGGTCGTGTGAAGGATTTGCCGGGTGTGCGTTACCACACCGTCCGTGGCTCGCTGGATACCCAGGGCGTCAAGGATCGTAAGCAGTCCCGTTCGAAGTACGGCGCCAAGCGCCCGAAGGCCGCCTAAGGCTCGCTGCCTGAGTCAGGCCGCTATACCCGTTTACTGAAAGGTCGTAACCATGCCTCGTCGTCGCGAAGTACCCAAGCGTGACATTCTGCCGGATCCGAAGTTCGGCAATGTTGACGTTTCCAAGTTCGTTAACGTTCTCATGATCTCCGGCAAGAAGTCGGTTGCAGAGCGCACCATTTATGGTGCCTTCGATCAGATCACCAACAAAGGTGGTCGTGATCCGCTGGAAGTGTTTGCCCAGGCGCTGAACAACGCCAAGCCCATGGTGGAAGTCAAGTCCCGCCGTGTGGGTGGTGCTAAAGCTGCTGTCAGAGGCGGTAAGTGCTGAGATGAGACCATCTCGCGGTATGGGTGACATTAACCCTTCCAAGATGCCCGGTGGGAAGAAGAAAGCCCGCCGGGACGATACTGACTTTACGC
>JALRGK010000186.1 GCA_023253415.1 Rhodocyclaceae bacterium | reverse complement strand
CCCGACAGGTGGTACTTGCCATCCTTGTAGAACTCGGAAGCCGCACAGTCCAGCGCCAGCAGCACATCCTTGCCCGGCACATAACCGGCATTCTGGATGGCTTGCATGATCACTTCCAGGGCCTCGGCATGGCTACCCAGGTTCGGGGCAAAACCGCCCTCGTCACCCACCGCCGTCGAGTGGCCGTTCTTATCCAGCAGCTTCTTCAGTGCGTGGAAAATTTCAGCACCACAACGCAGGGCTTCGCGGAAAGACTCGGCACCCACCGGAATCACCATGAATTCCTGGATGTCCAGGCTGTTATTGGCGTGTTCACCACCGTTGATAATGTTCATCATCGGCACCGGCAGCGACATCGGCGCAGCACCACCGAAATAACGGTACAGCGGCAAACCGGCTTCTTCAGCGGCAGCCTTGGCTACAGCCATCGAGACCGCCAGCAGCGCGTTAGCACCCAGGCGCGCCTTGTTATCGGTACCATCGAGGTCGATCAGGGTCTTATCGATGAAGGCTTGTTCCTGAGCGTCCAGACCGATCAGTGCTTCGCTGATTTCCGTGTTCACGTTTTCAACAGCGCGCATCACACCCTTACCCAGGTAGCGGCTACCGTCACCATCACGCAGCTCAATGGCTTCGCGCGAACCGGTCGATGCACCTGACGGCACAGCGGCACGGCCCATAACACCGGATTCCAGCAGAACATCGGCTTCAACAGTCGGGTTACCACGCGAATCCAGAATTTCACGGGCGATGATGTCAACAATGGCGCTCATGGTCAGGCCTTTCTTTGTAGGTATTTAAACAAGTAGCGGTTTAGACAGGTCGTCAAGTTACTTCAGGAAAGATCAAACATCCGCGCGCTCTTGACCGCACGGTCCAGAGTCAGCAAATGCTCAAGCAATTGGGGCATCTGGCCCAGTGGCCAGGCATTAGGGCCATCCGACAAGGCTTTGGCCGGATCCGGGTGTGTTTCCATGAACAAACCATGAATCCCCGTGGCAACCGCAGCACGTGCCAGTACCGGCACGAATTCACGCTGACCGCCCGACGAGCTACCCTGCCCACCCGGCAACTGCACCGAGTGCGTGGCATCAAATACCACCGGGCAACCGGTACGGCGCATGATCGCCAGCGACCGCATGTCCGACACCAGGTTGTTGTAGCCGAACGAGGCACCACGCTCGCACACCATAATGGTGTCTTCCGTCACACCGGCCGCCTTGGCCGCGTCACGGGCTTTGTCGACCACGTTCTGCATATCACCGGGTGCCAGAAACTGGCCCTTCTTGATGTTCACCGGCTTACCGCTGGCGGCACAGGCTTCGATAAAGTCGGTCTGGCGGCACAGAAATGCCGGCGTCTGCAGCACATCCACTACAGGTTTAATGGCTTTGTCAGGTAATTTTTCAACTTCTAAAAGAAGTAATTGAGATTTGTCTCCCTTTATGCTAGATTCAGGGATGTTATCTATAGAAAGACTTTGGTTTTTTTCCTTTGGTTACGGATTGCAATTTCGTGCTCTGGGTACAGACTTTCGAATCGAATTTCCTCAATCGACAGTTGGCGATGAAGGTGCGAAGAAATCAAACTTACTATCTTTAGGAAAGAATTTTTAAATGCTTGTT
>JALRGK010000149.1 GCA_023253415.1 Rhodocyclaceae bacterium | reverse complement strand
TTTCTGAAGTATATAAAGAAGGTGGCAATGGTGCCACAGTGGTTAAATGCAAGCAGATCGCCGACCTCCAAAAGTCAACCAGTCAGACGCTGATCGAGCAGAATCGTCTGGCCGAGCAGATGAATCGCGAAGTGGCCGAATTGCGCGGCCAGGTCGAGGTACTGGTCAACCAGATCAACGAACTGGATAAACGGCAAAAAGACTTCTACATGGATCTGGACAATCGTCTACAGGCCATTGAAGCCGCCAAGGGGGGCAAATCGGTTGCCAAACCCGTTGCCCCCAGCGCGATTGAAAGCAAACCGGCAGAAAAATCCGACAGCAAGCCTGACAATAAATCGGATCTGAAGACCGAGAGCAAACCTGCGGCTGATGATCCTGCTGCAGCACTCAAAGCCTACGAGGCCGCCCTCGGCCTGTTCAAGGCCGGCAAGTACAAGGATGCGGCCGCGGCTTTCGATAAGTTCGGCAAGACCTTTCCCGAAACCGAACAGGCACCTGCTGCCCAGTTCTGGCTGGGTAACAGCTACTATGCATTGGGTGACTGCAAGCTGGTGATCAGCTCGCAGCAAAAGCTGCTGGCCAAGTGGCCAAAGAATAGCCGAGCACCGGATGCCATGGCGAATATTGCCAATTGCCAGGCCGAGCTGGGGCAGAAAGCGGACTCCCAGAAGACGCTGAAGGATCTGGTCGCGCGCTATCCGGAATCCAAGGCTGCCGGTGCTGCCAAGCAACAACTGAAGAAGTAACAGGCATGTCAGACGCAGCACGCGCGGACCTGACGCAAACGGTTCGCCTGACGGAAATATTTTTTTCCCTACAAGGCGAAGCCGCCCGTTCCGGCTTACCGAGCGTTTTTGTGCGCCTGACGGGGTGCCCGCTACGCTGTACCTGGTGCGACACGGAATATGCATTCACGGGGGGCGCACCCATACCGATTGCCGACATTCTGGCCAGGGTCGCAACGTTCCCGACGAAGCGCGTCTGTGTCACCGGTGGCGAGCCATTGGCGCAGAAATCCTGTCTGCCTTTGCTGTCGGCCTTCTGTGATGCGGGTTATGACGTTTGCCTGGAGACATCGGGCGCGCTCGACATTCGCCCAGTCGACCCCCGTGTGGCACGCATTGTGGATCTGAAAGCACCCAGCTCTGGCGAATCCGAGCGCAACCTGTTGAGCAACATTCCCGACTTACGTGACACCGATGAAATCAAGATCGTGCTTGCTTCGCGTGACGATTTCGAGTGGGCGAAAAAGATGATCCTGACGCATGCGTTAACACAGCGTTGTGACGTGGTGCTATCGCCCGTTGCCGGTCAATTGAACCCGACCGATCTGGCGGAGTGGATTCTGGCAGAGGGTCTACCTGTCCGCTTCCAGATTCAGCTCCATAAATTGCTCTGGAGTGATGCCCGTGGGAAATAACGACCTGATGCCCCCCGCCGCAGTTGTTCTCCTCTCCGGCGGCCTGGATTCGGCAACGACCCTGGCCATGGCACGACACCAGGGATTCGCCTGCCATGCGATCGCTTTCGATTACGGCCAACGCCACCGCGCCGAGCTGGATGCCTCGCTACGCCAAGCCAAAGCACTGGGTGCCCTGACGCATCGGATCGTGCACGTCGACATGAACCAGTTTGGCGGGTCCGCACTCACCGATTTTAGTATCGACGTACCCGAAGCACACAGCCAACCCGGTATTCCATCCACGTACGTTCCAGCCCGCAATACCGTCATGCTCTCCCTGGCGTTGGCACTGGCCGAGACGCTCAACAGCCGCGATATCTTTCTTGGCGTCAACGCCGTCGATTACTCAGGTTACCCGGATTGCCGTCCGGAATATATTGCCGCCTTTGAGCACATGGCGAATCTGGCAACCAAAGCCGGCGTTGAGGGCACGCGCTTTCGTATCCACGCCCCACTGATTGACATGAGCAAAGCCGACATCATCCGCGAAGGCACAGCGCTCGGCGTTGATTACAGCCTGACTGTCTCCTGCTATCAGGCGACCCCTGAAGGTCTGGCCTGCGGCCACTGTGACTCGTGCGCGTTACGGGCCGAAGGCTTTGCCGCTGCCGGCATCGCCGACCCGACCCGTTACATGCCCCGTTGATATCTATTTAGCGACGTCGCTCCCAGCAGGTGAGCTGGGCAACCGTGTGCTGGAATTTACGCGCCGTTTCACGAATGACAAAAGGCACATCACGCGGCTCACCAACCGGGATGAAATCGCGGGCCAGCTGTTCACGCAAGGCGTCCAGTGTGGTGTAACGCTCCCCATCCCGTTTAAAACCGCCCAACCACTGCGCTCTTGGTGTGTGCTCAGCTAACCAGGTGTAGGGCGACGTCAACACCAGCAGCCCGCCCGGCACAATCCGCTGCCCGACATCCGAGAGAAACTTCACCGGGTCATAAAGGCGGTCGATCAGATTTGCGGCAATCACCAAGTCATAATCCCGATGCGTCTCCTTGAGATTACAGGCATCACCCTGCCAGAAAGCCACGCGGTCGGCACTGTCCGTCAAGCCAAGACTTTTCAACGACACCTCGCGGAAAGACTGTAATTCACCTTCGTCTGTCAGTGCATAACGCACGAGCCCCTCACGAACGAGCTCATCGGCCAGGTTGATAAAACGCGCCGAGAAATCGACGCCCGTCACGGATTCGAACCCACTGCGGGCAAGCTCGAAGCTGGTCCGCCCAACGGCACATCCAATGTCCAAGGCACGGCGCCTCGCACGGTTTCCCATGCTTTCTACCGCGATTGCTGCCACCGCAGCAGGGAAGTTCGGCACATCGAAGTAGGAGGCCCCGAAATGGAACTCGGCATACTGTGCCAGAAGTGCATCATTTTCATAGCGCGACACCTGCGGCACAATCGGCGCACCACCAACGACATATCTGAACCCGGCATGCTGAAAGAAATGGCGTCTGAACGCATAGCGTGAGGCACGCAAGGCCTCGTTACCACAAGAGATCCAACTCCCCCCTTTCATCAGATTATGGCGCTCGTCGAACGTGGGAATCGAGAAATCGTCATAGAGCGGATGTGCCTCGAACCCAGCAAAAGGATATATCGGCGTACAAGTCCATTGCCATGCATTCCCGACGACATCGTAGAAATCGCCGTGTACGAACGTATTAATGGGTACCGCACTTCGGCTACCAGACAACCGCCACTGCGCTGGCGTATCCGGCGTAATCCCTGCAATGTCATAGAGTCGAACCCACTCGTCTTCCGTCGGCAACCGGAACGGCAACCCCGTGTCTATGGCTTTCCAGCGACAAAAAGCCTCGGCCTCAAGGCAGTTCACGTCAACCGGCCAATCCCACGGCATGGGGATTTCTTCACACATCAGGCGCAAGAACCAGCCACCGTCCCGCTGAATCCAGAAGGTGGGCGCAGTGGCTTGAGCAAAATTTCGCCAGCCTAGACCTTCCTCATTCCAATAGGCATCATTCTGATACCCGCCCGCCTCAACAAATTCCAGATATTCGGCATTGGATACGAGCATGCGCCCCGCCTTGAACGACGGCACATCGCTGACATGACTTCCATATTCGTTATCCCAGCCATATCGCCTTGCATCACCTTGAGCGGCACAAGGATCCGCATGCGGGCTGCCCTTGCCCATACGTACAGACCCGGCAGCAACATCGATCAGGGCATTGCGAGGCGCACCATCAATCCCAGGGTTTGATGGCACGACAGCGATCCAGTCCGACTGCGACCGAACATATTGCAGACGGTGCTGTCGGATCAGCACAGAAGAGGTTTCCAGATGAATGAGTTCGTGTTCGATCCCCATGAGTATCGACCACCAGGGGTTGTCCCACCCTATTGCGCCTTGCCAAGGCGCCTGCGCAATCACCTGCAGCACCGTAGCCCGCACCTCATTCCGATAAGCTTTGACCTCTGCCACCGTTGGCCAGTCATAGTGCGCCTCGTTCAGGTCGTCCCAGCTCATTTCATCCACACCCACGGCAAACATCGCTTCAAACCGGGGATTAATCCGCTCGGGAATCAGCTTGGCCAGCAACAGTTTGTTGACGAAAAACGTTGCCGTGTGACCAAAATAGAAAATCAATGGGTGCCGCAGCGCAATAGGCTTTTCGTAATAGGCTGCATCGACCGTCAGGCATCCGAACAAGGATTCGTAGCGCTCAAAGGTTTCGGTGAAATAGGCCGTTAACTGCGCCCGGCTGGCAACCTCATCAAGGCCACACCATTCGGGAGACAACGGAAAGAGATTCTTATAGGGAGAAGTCATGGGGTTTTTTCTTGAGCGAAAGACGCAGTTTGTCCAGGACAAACCGGGGCTTACATTTTATGTCATTCCAGCAAATTGACGGGAAAGTTGTTAAACACTATAATCTTGCCTCTTTGCAGTGCCCTGGGGGTTGGTAGCTCAGTCGGTAGAGCAGCGGACTTTTAATCCGTTGGTCGTGGGTTCGAATCCCACCCAACCCACCAGATACTTTCGGCTATAATGCCGCACGGCCGGGTCGTTAGCTCAGTTGGTAGAGCAGCGGACTCTTAATCCGTAGGTCGAGTGTTCGAGTCACTCACGACCCACCATCCCCAAAGCCTTATGGGGTATGGCTCCCGTCAGGAAA
>JALRGK010000147.1 GCA_023253415.1 Rhodocyclaceae bacterium | reverse complement strand
GGATCAACGCCGGAATATCCTCGCGACGTTCGGCCAGCGACGGCACGCGGATCGGCACGACCGACAGGCGATGGAACAGATCCTCGCGCAGCGTGCCTTCCTCGATGCAATAAGCGAGATCGCGCGCCGAGGAGGAGATCACGCGCACATCGACCTGAACCTTGGTGTTGCCGCCGACGCGCTGGAAGGATTGGTCCACCAGCACGCGCAGGATTTTCGCCTGCGTATCGAGCGGCATGTCGGAGATTTCATCAAGGAACAGCGTGCCGCCATCAGCCTCTTCGAAGCGGCCTCGCCGCTGCGTCGCTGCACCGGTGAACGCACCCCGCTCGTGGCCGAACAATTCGGATTCGAGCAGGTCGCGCGGTATGGCGGCGGTATTGATGGCGATGAAGGGTTTCTTGGCGCGGGGACTATGCCGGTGTAGCGCCCGGGCAACAAGCTCTTTTCCCGTACCAGACTCGCCCGTGATCATTACGGTGGCGTTAGAGTTGGACAGACGTCCGATCGCACGGAATACCTCCTGCATGGCAGGCGCATGACCCTGAATCTCCGGGACGCCAAGCTCTTCATCGCTTGGCACAGCCGCCGGATGCGCTGATTGCGCCATCGCACGTTGAATCAGTGCCAGCGCCTGGTCCACGTCAAAGGGTTTAGCCAGATATTCGAAGGCGCCCCCCTGAAAAGCCGCAACGGCACTTTCCAGATCAGAATAGGCCGTCATGATAATGACCGGCAGATCCGGCAATAGCGTCTTGATTCGGGCCAACAGATCCAGGCCGGAGGGGCCTGGCATGCGGATATCTGAGATCAGTACTTGTGGCGGCGGGTCACCGCCATCCAGTGCGTTAATGACATCGTTGGCATGGTCGAAGCTGCGCTGTGAAATGCCGGTGCGGGCAAGTGCCTTTTCCAGCACCCAGCGGATGGACTGATCATCATCAACAATCCAGACGGACTTCATGGTCGGTGTCTCCAGAATTCACCCCCTTTGCCACCTGGCATCGCGGTTGTTAAATAACCGTGGGTGTTACAGCCGTACATTGAGCAAATACCATGCCTGATTGCTCAATCACCCCCGGAAATCCGACTGTTTTTATTCTACCGCTTCAGACGACAGGCAACCGGATAATAAACTGGGTTTGTCCAGGTTTGCTTTCACACTCGATGGTGCCCTGGTGCTGCTGAATGAAACTCTGTGCGATGGTCAGACCTAGGCCAGTACCGCCCTCACGGCCGGAAACCAGCGGGTAGAACATGCGCTCTAGAATGGCCCGCGGGATCCCCGGGCCGTTGTCAATCACCTGCACCTCAATCGCCAGGCGCCAACGATGCTTGAGCAAGGTGACCTGGCGTACCGCACGGGTGCGAAGCGTGATCTGACCGCCATGCTCTGGGCTGGAGGCCATTGCCTGGGCGGCATTACGGGCGATGTTCAGCACCGCCTGGATGAGCTGCTCCCGATCTGCCGTGAGATCCGGTAGGCTGGTGTCGTAGTCACGGCGCACAGTGAGCGTTTTAGGAAATTCGGCCAGTACGAGGCTACGCACCCGCTCGAGAATTTCATGAATGTTCGTGGGTGCCGGCTGCATACCCTGGTGCGGCTGGAGCAGTCGTTGCATCAAATCTTGGAGACGATCAGCCTCTTTGATAATGACCTGGGTATATTCACGCAAGGAAGGATTGGGTAACTCGTGTTCGAGCAGCTGGGCCGCCCCCCGAATACCGCCCAGAGGGTTCTTGATTTCATGCGCCAGATTACGCATCAACTCACGATGACGCAGCTGCAATTCGATGAGACGCTCTTCCCGGCGCGCCCGCAACTGCTGATCAACAGGGCGCATCTCGATGAGTAGGCCGCCCACATCATCATCCAGCGGCGTGACTGTGCAATCCACATGCAGCACGTCATCACCGCGTTCGATCTGGATGTTCTGCCCGCTATAACCCCACTTATTGCTCAGCGATTTCATGATGGCACTGACCAGTTCGGGCGTCACACCGATCACCTGGAACAGTTCCCGCCCCAGTGCGGCACGCTGACTGATGCGCAGCAGATTCTCGGCGGCCGGGTTCAGGTAGACGATGTGTTGGGAACGGTCGAGCACCACCGCGGCCGACGATAACAGTTCGAGGCCGGCGTAGCGCATGGGTGTCGAGGCAGTCGACTTGGCGTTCATGATGTCGTTTCTTTTTTCGGGAGCAGGAAACAAAAGAGGGACGGCGAACCGTCCCTCTTTTGACTTGCGTTCGCCGTTAGCGGCTCTGCAATGTGTCGCGGATTAGCACGAGTAATACATCTCGAACTCAACCGGATGCGTGGTCATACGCACCTTGTTGACTTCGTCCATCTTCAGAGCGATGAACGAGTCGATCCAATCCTTCGAGAAGACACCGCCGCGAGTCAGGAACTCGTGATCGGCCTTCAGAGCGTCCAGGGCTTCGTCGAGGCTCGCACACACGGTTGGGATCTTGGCATCTTCTTCCGGCGGCAGATCGTACAGGTTCTTGTCAGCCGGATCGCCCGGGTGGATCTTGTTCTGGATACCATCCAGACCGGCCATCAGCAGTGCGGCAAAGCACAGGTACGGGTTGGCGATCGGATCCGGGAAACGGGTTTCGATACGACGCGCCTTGGTCGAAGCCACGAACGGGATACGAATCGAAGCCGAACGGTTCTTGGCCGAGTAAGCCAGTTTCACCGGCGCTTCGTAGTGCGGCACCAGACGCTTGTACGAGTTGGTACCCGGGTTAGTAATGGCGTTCAGGGCCTTGGCGTGCTTGATGATGCCGCCGATGAACCACAGGGCTTCCTGCGACAGATCGGCGTATTTGTCGCCTGCGAACAAGGGCTTGCCGCCCTTCCAGATCGACATGTTGACGTGCATCCCCGACCCGTTGTCGCCCTTCATGGGCTTGGGCATGAAGGTCACGGTCTTGCCGTAAGCGTGGGCC
>JALRGK010000058.1 GCA_023253415.1 Rhodocyclaceae bacterium | reverse complement strand
TGCCGGTGCGTCACTGGATTGAATTGATCGACCGCATGATCTGAAGGTTTCATCTGATAATTCTATGATACGAGCTCGCTATGACCTCTCTGGCTGATGTTGATACCCGCCAGGTGCCAACGCCCTGTACGGACGTTTATTTCTTCTGCACCTGTCTCGTCGATCTGTTTGTGCCGCAGGTCGGCCTGGATGCCGTGTCGCTCCTGGAGCGCGCCGGTGTCCGCGTGCACTTTCCCGAGGATCAGACCTGTTGCGGGCAGCCCGCCTATACCAGCGGCCAACCCGATGAGGCGAGGGCCGTCGCGCGTCAGCAGCTGGGGCTGTTTCCCGAACCCTGGCCGATTGTGCTGCCGTCTGGCTCCTGTACGGGCATGATGCGTCACCACTATGAAAAGCTTTTCGAGGGCACGGCAGATGCCCCGGTGGCTCGCGATGTTGCTAGCCGTGTCTGGGAGTTATCCGAGTTTCTGGTGTCGGTGCTGGGGGTGCGTCTGAATGATGGTGGCCCCGCCACGACCGTGGCATTGCATACGTCGTGTTCAGCACGTCGTGAAACGGGCGCCCTGGATGCGACCCGGTCTTTGCTGGGTCAGTTGGATCAGGTGACACTGAAAGTGCAGGATCATGAGTCAGAGTGTTGTGGTTTTGGTGGCATGTTCAGCGTTCGTCATCCGGAGATTTCTGGGGGCATTGTCCGCGATAAAGTGGCTGCGATCTCCTCGTGTGGCGCAGATGTGCTGATTACCGGTGACTGCGGTTGTATGCTCAACATTACCGGTCATGCGCAGAAGATCGGCTGTGCGATGAACGGGAAGCATCTGGCGAGCTTTCTACTCGAACGCAACTTGGGTTTGAAACGGGAGACGAAAGCATGACGCATAAGACCACGGAAACGGGTACCGCCCGCGAGCTGATCCTGCAGCGCTTACGAAAGGCTCAACCAGCACCGATGTCTATGCCTGATGTTTCCGCCTTATATGGTCAAGAGCTGCATGAAGATCATATGACCCGGGTTGAACGGCTGGTGCTGAATCTGACCAATGCCATGGCCCAGGTGCACCGGACGACCTGGGCAGCTTTGCCCAAGTCGCTGGCAGACGTTGTGCGGGATCAGCAATTAGTGTCTGTGGCACTCGGCCCTGAATTGCTTGATGATGCCGCTGTCTGTGCGGCCCTCGGTACAACGACGCATGTTCTACCCGTGACAACGGTGCATGGGGAACAGGCAGCCCTCTTTAATGAGGTGGCAGCCGGGGTGACGCTCTCCCGTGCGGCTATTGCTGAAACAGGTACCGTCGTGCTCTGGAGTGGCCCGCAATCCCCGAGGCTCCTGTCCCTGGTGCCTCCCGTTCATATCGTGATTGTGGATGCCCATACGGTTTATGACACGCTTTCCGAGGTGATGCATGCCGAACGTTGGTCGGATGGATTACCAACCAATGTGATTCTGGTTTCCAGCCCATCAAAAACTGCAGATATCCAGCAGACGCTGGCTTATGGCGCGCATGGCCCCAAGCAGTTGATTGTGATGCTGGTGGAGGATGTGCGATGAGTCAGCCCCTGCATTTTGTGCCTGTGAACGAGTTCCGTGCCCGTGCACGCACGGTGGTCGCCAACCCGGATCTACAGAAGAGCCTGCGTGGCGCGATGGATTTCCTTCAAGCCAAGCGTCTGGCGCAGTTTCCCGACGATCAGGCGCTGCAACGCTTGCGGACGCTGGGTGAACAGATAAGGCAATACAGCCTGGCCCGCCTGCCGGATCTACTGGTGCAACTGGAAGCCAAACTACAGGCCAACGGTATCCGGGTGCACTGGGCTGCAACACCGGAGGAGGCGAACCGGATCTTTATCGGCATTGCACAGCAACACGGTGCCCGTTCGGTGATCAAGGGTAAATCCATGGTCAGCGAAGAGGTCGAACTGAACCATGCGTTGCAGGAAGTCGGTATTGATGCGCTGGAGTCGGATATGGGGGAATACATCGTCCAGCTGGCCGATGAAAAACCTTCACACATCATCATGCCGGCGATCCACAAGACGAAAGTCGAGATTGCCGAACTGTTTGCCGAGTGTATTCCCGGTGTTGATTACACGGACTCGGTCGATGCGTTGATTCAGATTGGTCGCAAGGTCTTGCGAGAGAAATTCGCGTGCGCCGATATTGGCGTCTCAGGTGTCAACGTCATGGTCGCTGAAACCGGGACATTATGCCTGGTGGAGAACGAAGGCAATGGCCGGATGAGTACGACGGTGCCGCGCGTGCATGTGGCGATTACCGGCATCGAGAAGGTCGTGGAAAAGCTCGAACACTTGCCGCCCTTGTTGAGTCTACTCACACGTTCAGCAACGGGCCAGGCGATCACGACCTATGTGAACATGATCTCGTCACCACGCCAGCCTGATGAGCTGGATGGCCCCGAGGAGGTGCATCTGATCCTGCTCGATAATGGCCGAACCCAGGCGTATGCCGATGACCAACTCCGTTCAACGCTTCAATGTATCCGTTGCGGTGCCTGTATGAATCACTGCCCGGTCTATACCCGCGTGGGTGGGCATGCCTACGGAACAACATATCCGGGCCCGATCGGTAAAATCATCTCGCCGCACCTGCTTGGACTGGACGCAACCTATGGTTTGGCCACGGCCTCGACTTTATGCGGGGCCTGCGCCGAGGTGTGCCCAGTGAAGATACCGATTCCGGACTTGCTGATCCGTTTGCGTACGGAGGCTTACACGAACCCCGCGACAGCAAGCGAAGCGGTTCGTGGTGCGGGCTCGGCCTATTCCTCGGTGGCGATGGCCTTGTGGCATGCCTGGTCCGCAACGTATCGATATCCGAAGCTGTACCGCCTGTTCACCTGGTGTGCGACACGTTTCCGTTTTCTAACACCCAGGAAGCAGGGCGGTTGGACGATGAACCATATGACCATGCAACCTGCCGCACGTCGCTTCCGGGATCAGTTCAAGAAACAAGGCTGATTCTGCAGCCAAACTTTACACCTTGAAAAAATAGACAACGGTCATCACGCTGCCCACGCCGATGACCAGTCGCTTCAGCCAGATGGCGGGCAGGTAGCGGGCGATGTGGGCGCCGACCATGCCACCCATTGTCGCTGTCACGACCATGAGTAGGGTGTAGGGCCAGTCGATGGCACCCGCAATGATGAAGGTGAGTGCCGAGACGGTATAAGTGACTGCCGAGATCCAGTTTTTAAGGGCATTCAATTCCTGAATGTTTTCGATACCCTGAATGGCCAGTGCAGCCAAGGTGAGAATGCCTTGGCCAGCCCCGAAGAAGCCGCCATAGATGGTGACGAGAAATTGGAAGAAAAGGCCACCCTTGCTATGAGGTTGGTCATCGGTCTGGTGAATGCCGAAACGCGCCTTGGTTTTAACCACGATCCCGCTGATCTGTTTGCTGAACGCGAAGAGGGCCGTCGCAACGAGCAGCAACCAGGGGATGAGCTGGGTAAAGGCCTTGTTGGAAATCGCCAGCAGCAATAAACCACCGGCAATGCCGCCGATTGCCGCAACGAAGGTCAGAGCAACGACCCAATCCCGGTGTTTGGCCAGTTCCCGCCGATAGACCCAGGCACTGGATAGGCTTGCGGGCCAGAGCGCCACGGTATTACTGGCGTTAGCCGTGACTGGGGGGACTCCGGCCGCAAGAAGCGCCGGGAAGGAGAAGAAGGTGCCACCACCGGCTAGGGCGTTCATGGCGCCAGCCAGGAAGGCGCCTCCTGCGACAAGGAAAAGTCCGATGGGGTTGGTTAATAGATCCATAGCTCACAGTTTAAAAAAAACGGGGTCGCCAGGCGACCCCGAAATGCTCCTACAGGAGAGCGGGAGACTTATTTGCCGAGTTTCTTACCAAAGGCATACTGGGCGTAGGCCTGTTCCGAAACGTTGAACCACGAGAACTCGAGGTTGCGGAACTGACGCCACGGCTCGTAGATCTTCTTGAAATCCGGGTTCTTGGCAGCCGTTTCTTCCAAGACTTCATTGGCAGCCTTGAACGAGGCATCCATGATTTCATTGGAGAACTTGCTGAGCTTGGCACCGGCTTTCTGTAGGCGAGACAGGGCGGCCGGGTTTTTAAAGTCATACTCGGCCAGCATGCGCACGTTAGTTTCTGCGGCAGCCACTTCCAGGATCTGCTGGTAGTTCTTGGTCAGCTTGTCCCATTCCTTCTTGTTGATCATGACCGAGAACTGGGTTGACGGTTCCCACCAGGCCGGGAAGTAGTAGTTCGGAGCCACTTTGTTCAGGCCGAGTTTTTCATCATCGTACGGGCCGATCCACTCGGCAGCATCGATGGTGCCTTTTTCCAGCGAGGCGTAGATATCGCCAGCCGGAATCTGCTGCGGTACGGCACCCAGCTTCTCAAGCACTTTACCGGCGAAGCCACCAACGCGCATTTTCAGACCCTTGAGGTCGGCCACAGTCTTGATGGGTTTGCGGTACCAACCGCCCATCTGGCAGCCCGAGTTACCGGCCGCCAGGCTGACGATGTTGTACTGGGCGTAGAAGTCAGCCAGCAGCTTCTGGCCGCCACCGTAATACATCCAGGCGTTCTGGGCGCGTGCGGTCATGCCGAAGGGTACCGAGCAGTCGAAAGCAAAAGCTTCGTTCTTGCCGAAGAAGTAATAAGGTGCCGTATGACAGCATTCGATGGTGCCATCTTTGACGGCATCCATGACCTGCAGGGCAGGAACGATTTCGCCGCCAGCAAAGGAGCGGATCTCGAAATTGCCTTCGCTCAGCTCGCTGACGCGACGACAGAAATCTTCGCCGCCACCGTACACGGTGTCCAGGGTTTTAGGGAAGCTCGAGGCCAGACGCCACTTGATCTTGGGGGTAGCAGCAATTGCCGGAGCTGCCGTGATCAGGGTGGCCGTGCCGGCTGCGGCGCCAAT
>JALRGK010000237.1 GCA_023253415.1 Rhodocyclaceae bacterium | reverse complement strand
CCTGGTGCTCATGGATGAAATTGGCCGCGGCACATCAACGTTCGACGGTCTGGCGCTGGCTTCTGCCGTGCTCAAGCAGATGCTTCGCCAGAACAGATCACTCACCCTTTTTGCCACCCACTATTTCGAATTGACACGCCTTGGCGAGAAATTCAGACAGCTGGAAAACGTCCACCTCGATGCCGTCGAACACCACGACCGCATTGTCTTCATGCATCGGGTACAAGCCGGCCCCGCTAACCAGAGCTACGGGATCGAAGTGGCATCGCTAGCCGGTATTCCGTCACCCGTGGTCCGTGACGCACGCCGCACCCTCCTCGAGCTCGAATCACAATCGGTGCGCCATCAGCCGGCTAACGCCGCGCAGGATGATTTCTTCGACCTACCGGACGAAACCCCGGAGCCGGAGCCCGTCCCCAACCCTGAATCCATCGCCAGTGGTACACATCCACTGCTTGCAGAAATCGCTGCGCTTGATCCGGACAGCCTGACACCCCGGCAGGCGCTGGATCTGCTCTATCAGCTCAAATCCAAAGCCCGGAATTAACGCATGACACGGCATCCGTTTTCACTCAAGAAAGTCTTGGCGACACTGGCCAGCGTGCTGTGTCTTGCCAACCCGGCCAGCGGTGCCAACCTGCGCTTTGCGCTCTTTGGCGATGTTTACATGACACCGGAACACCAGGGCTACCTCAAGGGCATGCTGGCCGACATGGCTCAGAAGAATGAATCTCTGGCGATCTTTACAGGCGGGCTCAAACCCACCGACCAGAGCTGCCAGGACACCAACCTGCTCGCCGCCTACCCGCTGTTTGCCAAAGCCCCCCTGCCCACCTTCTATGTACCCGGTGATGCCGAATGGGCCCTGTGCGCAAAATTCACACCGGCAGACCGTCTGGCGCTCCTGCGCAAAACCTTTTATCAGCTCAATACCAGTCTTGGTGACCCCAGCCTCCCACTGACACGCCAGCCAGATCACCCGGAATTGATGCGCTGGCAGACGGGCCCGGCACTCTTTGTCACGCTTAACGTCACCGGCAACAACAACAGCTGGGGTAATAAAACCGATGCCAGTAGCGAATATCTGGATCGCAATGCGGTCAGCCTAAGCTGGCTGCAAGAAGCCTTCGGCTTTGCCGAAGACAACCAGATCAGCATGATCATCATCGTCATGCATGGCGACCCGGAATTCAACACCCCGGGCACCACCGAATCGCCCAAAGGTTATCGGCCGCTCATCGAGCAACTCAAAACCAATACCGAAAGCTTCAAGGGCCAGGTCTTACTGGTGCACGGCGGCTCGGGCGTCCATCGCATTGATCACCCGCTGATCAACGAACGCAACGACCTGCCGTACCAGAACTTCACCCGGGTTGAGACCTATGGTGCCCTTCAGCAGGGTTGGGTCGAGGTTAGCCTTGAACGTAACAAACAGGCCGGTGACGACCCGGTCACCCGCACAGAATTCCGCTTTGAATCATTCCCCTGGCCACCGCTATCCGATGATAGCGATGCCGAAACAGGTACGACCGAGTAAATCAGTTAGTGAATGACTACCGGCGCTTCACCCGCGTCGTCATCGTCAGCCACAGACTCTTCTTCAATCTCTTCAGGCGTTGCCGGGCGTACATCACGCACCGTGCAGGTAAACACCAGAGACATCCCGGCTAGCGGGTGGTTGCCATCCAGCACCACTTTGCCATCGGCAATATCAGTGACGCGATAAATGACGATATCGTCTTCGTCAGCACCTTCCGGAGCGCCTTCAAACTGCATCCCCACCTTCGTTTCCTTGGGCAGACGTGATGCGGGCTCAATCTGAACCAGCTCCGGGTCGTAATCACCGTAGGCTTCATCCGGTTGTAGCTTGATCGTAACCGACTCGCCGACATTCTTGCCTTCCAGGGTTTCTTCGATACGGTCAAAAATATCGCCATAACCGCCATGCAGATAGCGGATTGGGTTACGACCATCATCAACGACCTGGCCGTCCGAATCGGTCACGCTGTAATCCAGCGTCACTACCGTGTTGCGATGTACGAGTGCAGTCATTGATTTTCCTTAGAAGGTGCAGCAGCCGCATCCGGCTTGGCAGTATCAGTCGGTGTTGCAGGTGCAGGTGTCACCGCTGCCTTCTTACGCTGCGGCAGCTGATAGAACACCTCGTCAGACTTCACCATCCCCAGCTCGAAGCGGGAACGTTCTTCCACGGCTTCCAGACCTGATTTCAGATTTCGTGTTTCCGCTTCCAGCCCCGCATTACGAAGCTCGAGCTGACGATTGACCTCACGCTGCTGACGCAGCTGTCGGTCACTATCCCACACCTTCAACCAGCCACCCTTACCCAGCCACAGCGGATACTGCAGCAGCACGGCAAGACCAAGCAGAATGGCAGTTGAAGGACGCATGCGGGATAAACCTAACGATTAACGCAGGTTGTAAAAGGCGTCGCGGCCCGGGTAGGTTGCGGTATCGCCCAGATCTTCTTCGATACGCAGCAGCTGGTTGTACTTGGCGATACGATCCGAACGCGACAGCGAACCGGTTTTGATCTGACCGGCGTTGAGGCCGACGGCGATGTCGGAGATCGTGGAGTCTTCAGTCTCACCCGAACGATGCGAAATCACGGCGGTATAACCGGCGCGCTTGGCCATCTCGATGGCAGCAAAGGTTTCGCTCAGCGTACCGATCTGGTTGATCTTGATCAGGATCGAATTGGCGATACCCTTCTGGATACCTTCTTTG
>JALRGK010000210.1 GCA_023253415.1 Rhodocyclaceae bacterium | reverse complement strand
GTCGATCCGGGGGACGCGATCCCGGTCATTGATTACTGCCGTCGCCAGGGTCTGATACCGACCGAGATTCTGCTTACCCATCACCATGCAGATCATACCGGCGGCGTGTCCGAGTTGCTCGAGTGGGGGCAGGCCCAGTATCCGGATCAGGACATGAGGGTTTACGGTCCGGCGATCGAGTCGAGTGCTGGTGTCACGCATCCGCTCCAGGGTGACGAGCGACTGTCGCTGGCTTCGGGCGTTATTCTGACGGTGATGTCGGTGCCCGGGCATACCCGCGGTCATCTGGCCTATCTGCTAGGCAGTACTGGCATTGATGGAATGCCGACAGCAGGTCGTATCGATCCCCCTGGCTTATTCTCTGGCGATTTACTCTTTGGATTAGGTTGCGGTCGGTTGTTCGAGGGTACGGCAACCCAGATGTACGCGGCTTTGTTGCAGGTGTGTGCCTTGCCTGATGACACCCGCATTTATTGCGCGCATGAATATACGCTGCTGAATTTGCCGTTTGCGCTTCGTGTTGATCCGGACAATGCCGTGTTACAAGCCAGAGCGGGCGAGATTCGCAGACTGCGTCAGGCGGGCAATTCAACCTTGCCGTTAACGCTTGCCGTAGAAAAAGCAACGAACCCGTTTTTGCGCGCCGATCAGCCGGTCTTGTCAGCGGCGGTGTGTGCCGAAGAGACTGCAACCGCACTGGAGGTGTTTGCACGCCTCCGTGCGATGCGTGACACCTTCAAAGCAGACTGATTAATAAAGCTGATACCAAGGCTTCGAGCGCTGGATGCCTTCGGTCAGGAAGCGGCTGTTCGGATAATTGAGGCGCAGAATGCGATCACTATCCGCCTGCAGGTCAGGTAGCCCCAGTTGTCCGTAGCTGTAGCTCATCACGGCCAGGGCTTCTTCCACGGCTGGCGCATCCGGGTAGTAACGCACCACTTCCTGGGCGCGGTTGGCGGCCGCCAACCAGGCACCCCGACGGACGTAATAGTTGGCGACATGCAGGTCGTGAGAGGCTAGGGCATTGACCAGCCAGATCATGCGCTTGGCGGCATCGTCCCGGTATTTGCTATTCGGGAAGTTGTCGTAAAGATACTTGAAAGCAATAAATGACTCGCGCATGCTCTTCGGATCACGCTCGGTGGGATCCTGCTGCATGACGTAGCCACCATAACCGAGGTCTTCGTTGAAGCCGATCATGCCCTTCAGATAATAGACGTAATCGAGATTCGGATGATTCGGATGCAGTTTGATGAAACGGTCGCACGCAGCAATGGCGGGTGCCGGTTCGTTGGCTTTGTAATGTGCGTAGGCAGTCTCGATCTGGGCTTGTTGCGCATAGGTGCCGTAAGGGTAGCGCGCTTCCAGCTTTTCGTAGAACTTTACAGCCTGCTCGTAGTTGCCTTCGTCAAGCGATTCTTTCGCCGTGGTGTACAGCTTGTTGGCAGACCAGCCTTTGGTGGGGTCTGTGTCTTCCTGGAATAGGGCACAACCATTCAAGGTCAGCGCAGTCAGGCCGATCAGGACCAGGGTCCGAATCGGGCGAAGCGGGAGACGATGGCAGGCGTGTGGCTGAGACCAGGACGAGAGAAACATGCGTTTGAGAAATTAAGCGCTGCGAGAAATTATAAAACAGGTATAAAACAGCCCAAAAAGGACCAGAAAGCGGCCTGAAAACGTTAGACTACGCACGATGAAAACGCAGCCTTACTCCACAGACACCGAGGCGCCTGAAGCGCTGGATGATCTGGAAGACAACATTGTCGATGATAGCACGCTCCAACTGGTGGCTGATCAGGGTGGACGCCTGGATCAGGTTCTGGCCCAGATGGTGCCGGAACACTCCCGTAACCGTTTGCAGCAGTGGGTCAAAGCCGGGCGAGTCCTGGTTGATGGAGCGCCGGTACTGGAGCCGAAGCACAAGATTTATGGCAGTGAACAACTGACTGTCCGAGTGGACCAGGCGCTGACGGACGCCGAAGCCGGCACTTTTTTACCCGAGCCCATGGATTTGCCGATTGTCTATGAAGACGCGCATATTCTGGTGATCAATAAACCACCGGGTCTGGTCGTGCATCCGGCTGCCGGCAACTGGCAGGGCACCTTGTTAAACGGCTTACTCGCTTACGACCCGGTGTTTACCCATCTGCCACGGGCCGGTATCGTGCATCGTCTGGATAAGGATACTTCTGGCCTGATGGTGGTCGCTAAAACACTGCAGGCACACACCCACCTGATCCGCCAGTTGCAGGCTCGTACCGTGAAGCGGCTTTATCGTGCCGTCGTCTGTGGCGTTCCACGCATTGATGGTACGGTCAATGCACCCATCGGTCGCGATCCTCGTCAGCGCACCCGGATGGCCGTGACCAGCCAGGGCAAAGAGGCGATTACGCACTACCGCCTGCTGGAGATGTATCCGGGTTGCAGCCTGGTGGAATGTATTCTGGAAACGGGACGGACACACCAGATTCGTGTTCATATGGGTTTTCTGGGAAATCCTCTGGTCGGTGATGCGACCTATCAGGGCGGCAAGCGTTATCCGCTGCCTGAACCGGCGGCCCAGTTTCAGCGACAGGCGCTCCATGCACGTCAGCTCGGTCTTATTCACCCGGCGACCGGTGAACCAATGAAATGGACATGTCAGCCCCCTGCGGACATGGCGGCGCTGATCGACGATCTGCGGGATCTGGCAGACAGTGCCTGACGATTTGCCACCACCCGTGACTGCGCCTGGATTTGTACCCGAATGGTCTTTGCCGATTGGCGTCAAGGCCTGGCAAAGTACGCGCGGTGTGGGGCCATTGCCCTATGGGGGATTTAATCTGGGCGACCATGTCGGTGATGATCCGGGTGCCGTTCAGCTAAACCGCCAGCGCTTGCTGTCCGTGTTGCCCCGTCAGCCGGTCTGGCTGGCGCAGGTGCATGGCACCCGGGTAATTACGCTGACCGGGTCCGAAGGGCCTGCACCCCTCATCGGTGATGCCGTGTTGACATCCGTGCCGGGGGTTGTCTGCGCCATCATGACCGCTGACTGCCTACCGGTGTTGCTGGCAGACCGTCTTGGTCGCGTTGTTGGCGCGGCACATGCGGGCTGGCGTGGGCTGGCCGATGGTGTCCTCGAAGCACTGGTCGATCAAATGATGCGACACGCCAATGTTCACCCGTCAGACCTGCTGGCGTGGCTCGGACCAGCCATCGGCCCGGATGCGTTTGAAGTAGGTACCGATGTGCGTGAGGCTTTTCTGAGGCAGTCGGTAGAGCATGCCCGCTGTTTCAGACCTCAAGATACCGTTAGCGGTAAGTGGCTGGCCGATTTGCCGGGTCTTGCGACGCAGAAACTCGAGCGATTGGGCGTCGCGTCGGTCACTGGCAGTGATACCTGCACCTATCACGCTCCGGATTTTTACTCCTACCGGCGAGAAAAGATCACCGGGCGTATGGCGTCGATGATCTGGATTGAGGCCTGAGCCTTATAATTCATCCCCTTATCTGTTCCCCACCGGCCGTATTTATGACTTTTGCGCCACTGACCTGGATCGTGCTGATGTGCCTGGCTGGCATGGTGGCCAGCATTGCGGTGTCTTTGCTGGCTTCGCTGGCGACGCATCCACGGATTGTTCCGGTGCTGGTGTCCTATGCGATTGGTGCCATGCTGGGGGCGGTGTTTCTCGATCTATTGCCGCATGCCTTCGAGCATGCCACCGATCTTCACCAGATCATGGCCACGGTACTGGGGGGCATCCTGTTTTTCTTTCTGTTGGAAAAACTGGTGTTATGGCGTCACTGTCATGAGCATCACTGCGAAGCGCATGAGCACATCGGACACAGCCACAGTCCCAGAGCTTCCGGTTGGCTCATCCTGCTGGGTGATGTCATTCATAATTTCGTCGATGGCATTCTGATTGCCGCGGCTTTTGCCGGGGGAACCGAGATTGGTATCGTCACCGCGCTCGCCATCATTGCCCATGAGATCCCCCAGGAAACGGGTGATTTCGTGATCCTGGTTCATTCCGGTTTCAGCCGGATGAAGGCGATTTTGTTGAATATGCTGTCGAGTCTGGCAACGCTAACAGGGGCTGTTCTGGCGTACCTGCTTCTATCAGGTTTGGAAGCCTGGGTGCCCAGCATGCTGGCCCTGGCAGCGGCCAGCCTTCTTTATGTGTCTGTGGCCGATCTGATTCCGGGCTTGCACAAGCGGCCTGAACTGAAGGCGACAGGCTTGCAGATTGTTATGATTCTTCTCGGTGTCTTTTCTATACAGGTCGTTCAAACCCTCATCGGGGAATAGCTGACCCATAGCAAACAGGAAGGTAGGGCGTCATGATGTCATTTCAGAATCCATTCTGGCCAGGTATGCAGGGTATGGCGGATCTGCCCAAGCAGATTGAAGCACTCACCAAGTCCCTCACCGGATTTCTGGAGGAAAAGCTGCCCAGAGATCAGGTGGCGGCCATGGGCGCTTTAACGCCTCCGGTCGAGCAGTTGCAACCCATCATGAATGATCTGCTGTCGGCCCACCAAAAGCTCTGGCAACAAATGCTTCAGCGCAAACCGGATGAACCCGCCGAGCCTGTTGTCGCCGGCGTGGCTAAAGACCGTCGTTTTTCGTCGGAAGCTTGGTCGTCTAGTCCCGTGCATGATTACCTGCGCCAAGCCTATGTCCTGAACAGCCGCTTTCTAAACGAATTGGCAGAGATCGTGCCCAGTGAAGATGCCAAAGGTGCCGCACGTATCCGTTTTTTGACCAGCCAGTTCGTGGATGCCATGTCGCCCAGTAATTTTGCGGCGACAAATCCGGATGTTATCCAGAAGGCTCTGGCGACCGAAGGTCGTTCGATCACGGAAGGTATTAATAATCTTCTCAAGGATCTGGCGAAGGGACGTATCAGTACGTCTGATGAATCTGCCTTTGAAGTAGGGAAAAACCTGGCCACGACCGAAGGCGCCGTAATCTATGAGAATGAACTCATTCAGTTGATTCAATATGCCCCGCTGACGGCTAAAGTGGGCAAACGACCGCTCCTGATTACGCCGCCCTGTATCAACCGTTTCTACATCATGGATCTGCAGCCCGAATCATCGCTGGTTCGTTATGCCGTCGAAGCAGGGCATACCGTGTTCCTGATTTCCTGGAAAAACCCGGGACAGGAAGACAGCCAGCGTACCTGGGACGATTACCTCGAGCTCGGTCCGTTCTCGGCGATTCCGGTGGTGCAGGCCATTAGTGGCAGCAAAACCATGAACATGCTGGGCTTCTGTATTGGTGGCACGTTGCTCTCATCAGCCTTGGCGGTACTGGCGGCGCGTGGCGAAAATCCGGCGGCCTCTCTGACGCTACTGACGACCATGCTGGATTTTGCCGACACCGGTGATATCGATATTTTTGTCGATGGCCCATCGGTCGCGGCTCGTGAGGCCGCCATCGGCAAGGGTGGTTTGCTGG
>JALRGK010000153.1 GCA_023253415.1 Rhodocyclaceae bacterium | reverse complement strand
GATGACCATGGTGGCATTCGGATTGATGGCCATGACGTCACGAATCACGGCTTCAATCGATTGGGTATTGAAGTAGTTGGTTTCAGGGTCGTAGTCAGTCGGGGTGGCGATGATGACGTAGTCCGCCCCTTCGTAGGCTTCTTTCTTATCCAGCGTGGCGCGGAAGTTCAAAGGCTTGTTCTTGAGGTAGTCCTCAAGCTCTTTGTCTTCGATGGGGGATTCTTTGCGGTTGATCTTCTCAACCTTCTCGGGAACGATGTCCAACGCAACAACTTCATGGTGCTGTGAGAGCAGCACGCCGTTGGACAAACCTACGTAGCCGGTGCCGGCAATGGCGATTTTCATACTAGAAATTCCCGCTTGATAATGCCTGTCATTTTACCAGTGAGCCCGCGTATTTTCAGGGTCTCCGCGGCAACACCGTCTTATTGAACCAGTGAAAACTCTTCAGATCGCTTGGGCGGATAAGACTCCCATTCGCTACAGGCAGGGCACCGCCAGTAAAACTGGCGCGCCTTGAAGCCACAACACTTGCAGGTATAACGGGAGAGCCGCTGCGTCTGGTTTTTGATGAGTTTTTTAACCAGATCCAGATCCGCTAACTGTTCGGCCGGCGTGATCGCCGAACGCGCTTCCAAGGCCTTATCCAGGGCTATCAGACTCGGCGTGCGATGCAGTTCGGCCAGCGCAAAGTCGTAAGCGGCCTGGGCCCCCTCTTCTTCCACCACCTGCTGGCACACAACATCCAGCATATCTACCGATGGGTAACGGGTTAGGAAGCCCTTGAGCAACTGCATCCCCTCTGTCTGACGGCCCATACCCTTATAGACTTCGGCAATCCGCCCCGCCACTAACGCCAGAAATTCGGGTTGCTGTTGTTCGATACGCAACCAGGCGTCAATGGCACGCTCAGTATGGCCTTCCTTACGTTCAATATCACCGGCAATGATGCTGGCCCGCACGCACTGGCGGTGTAGACTCAACGCCTGCTGCACGTGACGGCGTGCTTCATCGGTTTTAGAACGGATCAGCGCATTCTCGGCCATTTCACACCAGAACTCGGCCACTTCGTGCTGTGCAGCCAGTTCAGGTACCTTTTCAGCCAGTGCAATGGCTTTATCCCAGGACTTTTCTAGCTGATAGATTTCCAGCAACTGTTTGAGCGCCTCTTCACGACGCTCGCCGTCGACGAGGCGCTTGAAAATTTCTTCGGAACGATCCAGCAAACCGGACTTTAGATAATCAATACCCAGCTCGAACAACGCCTGCTCCTTGAGCGGTGCCGGCAGATCTTCTCGATTAATGAGGTTCTGGTGAATGCGTAGCGCCCGATCGAGTTCACCCCGGCGGCGAAAGAGCGACCCCAACGCAAAGTGCAGTTCTACCGTCTCCGGATCCACCCGAACAACCTCGTTGAAGGCTTCGATAGCACGATCGGGTTGTTCGTTCAGCAGAAAGTTAAGCCCCTGGAAATAGGCCTTGGGCAGACGCCGGGAGTCGGCCACGACATGTTTGATATCAATCCGTGCGGCAATCCAGCCTAGTGCAAAAAATAGCGGCAGTATGAGTAATGCCCAGGGTTCCAGTGTCAGCATCTATGTTCTTTCAAAGCTTGGGAGCAATCTGCGCTTCCGACTCTACCGGCAAGGCATTGACAGCCGTACGAGCAACGTCTCGACGCAGCCGGGCGGCTTCGCGGCGCACACGCAGCAAACCGGGTAGCATCAACAGTACGCCAACAAGGCAACCCAGAAGCAACATCCCCAATAGGACGGCCACCAAAGGCGCTTCCAGGTAATATCCCAGGAAGAAGTTGATCATGACCGGTTCCGTGTTTTCCAGAGCGAAACCCAGAAATAACAGAAACACCAGAATTCGAATCAACCATGCGATGGCACGCATCTCTGTCTCCCGACTTCAGATAACAATGGCATAAAAAAAGCGCTGGTTTTCACCAGCGCTTTCAGTGTACCGCAAATGACGCTATCAGCTTAGAGTGCGTTCGCAGAACCTTGAGCCGCCACGGCAAAGACGGGCGATTCACTGTCATCAGATGCACTCATGACATCGGTCAGATCGGCAGCATCCACCCGCTCGCGCAGTTCTTTGCCCGCCTTGAAGTGGGGAACCCACTTCTCGGGGACTTCAACACGCTCACCCGAACGGGGGTTGCGACCGACACGCGGCGGACGGTGGTTGAGCGAAAAGCTGCCGAAGCCGCGAATCTCGATGCGATCGCCACGGGCGAGCGCTTCAC
>JALRGK010000251.1 GCA_023253415.1 Rhodocyclaceae bacterium | reverse complement strand
ATCAAGCGGCTGGCCGTGTTATTAACTATTGGCGCATTGGAACGCATGCGGCGCCCTCTTTATCCGAGGCAGTGCGTCTCTTTGTAAAGGCTCATCCTGAGATCGATACGCTCTGCATTCTGGAGCCAGGGGATGTGCGCGTTGCGGATGACTTGCAGCAGTGTGCACACCAGCTACAACGTCGCTTCGAGCAACGCCCGGATCCGCACTTTTTGTGTTCTGTAGATGATTTTCAGACGTGGGCAACAACCAGCGATAAAGCGGGTCGGGATAGCTTGCGCATGGAATTCTTTTACCGCTGGATGCGTAAACGAACCGGGTATCTCATGCAAGATGGTCAGCCGGTGGGTGGCCAGTGGAATTTTGACGCCGAAAATCGCTCGGGCTTTGGTGCCTCGGGGCCGCCCCCCATTCCTCAAGCGCTCACGTTTGAAGTAGATGCGATGACACAAGACGTCTGCGCGGATGTCGAGCGCGTCTTTGGCGCGCATCCGGGTTCGTTATCGGACTTCAATTGGCCAGTTACACCAGAACAGGCCATGCAGGCACTGGATGATTTTGTGGCCCATCGACTGCCTGGTTTTGGTCAGTGGCAGGACGCTATGTGGCAAGGTGAGCCGTTTCTCTGGCATTCGCTGCTTTCCGCAGCGCTGAATCTGAAGCTGCTGGATCCGCGGGTTGTGCTTGAGCGCGCTGAAGCGGCTTATTTCGATGGGCTCGCACCATTACCCGCCGTGGAAGGCTTTGTTCGCCAGATTCTGGGGTGGCGCGAATTTGTCCGAGGCATTTACTGGCGTTACGCCGAACAATGGCCCGACTTCAATGCGCTCAATGCGCAACGCGCGCTGCCAAATTGGTACTGGTCCGGTGATACGCAGGCGTCATGTTTGAGAGACGCCATCCGTCAAACACTTTCGACCGGTTATGCACACCATATTCAGCGACTCATGGTGACCGGCAACTTTGCACTGTTGGCGGGGTTGGCACCCAGAGAGGTCGCTGACTGGTATCTGGCAGTTTATGTGGACGCGATTGCCTGGGTCGAAGAACCCAACACACTAGGCATGGCCCTGTTTGCAATGGGTGGGCGTATGACAAGCAAACCCTATGTCGCATCGGGTGCCTACATCAAACGCATGAGCAATTACTGCAAAGGTTGCGTTTATCGACCGGACGTGAAAACTGGCCCGCAAGCCTGCCCGTTTACGACGTTGTACTGGGATTTTCTGATGCGTCATGCGGCGCTGTTACGTAAAAATCCGCGCATGGCGATGGCGTATAAAAACCTGGATCGGATGTCCGAAGCAGATCGAGACGCGATACAAGCGTGGGCTGCCACCCGTCTCGAGCAACTCGAATCGCTGTAGGCCTCAAGGCGAGTCGTTGCGAACGTCGATCATTTTATGGACGTCAAACCCGAGCGTTTGGGCCTGGTGTTTCAGCGCATCGATTTGCTGTTGCTCCAGCGAGGGCGTGCGTGACAGGATCCAGAGATACTCGCGGCTGGGGGCACCGACCATCACCCAGCGGTATTGCGGGTCGAGCGCCAGAATCCAGTAATCACCCCAGACTAGCGGAAGCCAACTGAGCCAAGCGGGCGCGAACCGGACGCGCAGCTGACCCGGATGCATCGGATCAGGGACTTCTGCAACACCGTTGGCAGATATGACACCGTCTTTCGTACGGCACTGGTTCAAGACGCTGATACGCGGATCATCACGGACGCTATAAGTGGCCGAGATGTCGCCAACGCAGTTGCGTTCGAACCACATTGGCAGTCGTGCAATTTCGAACCACTGACCGGCATAGCGTTGAAGATCAACCGATGCCACCGTTGGCAACGTCGCATCGGCACGGGATTGCAGCGGCGTTACCCCGATCAGAAAAATACTAGCGACTGTCAGCAATAAACGGGTTAATCGATGTTGGTGATTCATGGTTGACCAATATCCCTTTAAAGACCATGGCGATTTAAGCGGTCCGTAATATCCTTACGGCAAAATGCGTTCAGATCATTATGGAGTGCACATCATGTTTCTGCAAAGTGGGATAAAACCCTCGGCGATCGCCATGAGCAGTCTGTTGCTGATGGTGATTAGCCAGGCTGCTACGGCGGCGACGCCGCAGAGTTTTCTGGATACGTATGCGCAGGAAGTTAAAGTTCAGAATCCGGGCTTCAAGGGGTTCTCGGCAAAATCTGGTGAAAGTTTTTACAAACAAACCCATGGTGGCGACTGGAGTTGTTCCAGCTGCCATACCGATAATCCGATGCAGACCGGTAAGCACGCCGTAACCGGTAAAGTGATTCAGCCGTTGTCGCCTAATGCTAACCCGGCGCGATTTAGCGATGTCGACAAGGTCAACAAGTGGTTTAAGCGTAACTGCAACGATGTGCTTAAACGCGAATGTACACCGGAAGAGAAGGGTAACCTTCTGACGTATCTTCTCTCGGTGAAATGAGGGTCAAGAATCATGAGATATTACAAAAAACTGCCAGCAACGCTGGTGACCTGTGTGTTGATGGGAGCCATTGGTGGGGCCGGGGCGGGTGACCACGATTACGGCCCCTACCCGGCGTATTACACGGAGGAATGTGGCAGTTGCCATGTGCCCTATCCGCCTCAGCGAATGACACAGGCGGGTTGGGAGACGCAAATTAACGGTCTCAAGCATCACTATGGCACAGATGCCAGCGTGGATGCGCCGGCCAGTCGCACGATTCTTTCCTACCTCGTGAACAATGCCGGATGGAAGGATAAATTGGCGCCTGCTGATCCAACCGCACGGATCACGATGACCCGATGGTTTGTAAAAGAACATGGCACCGTTGCACCTAAAGGCAAAAAATTCAGTGACTGTTCGCAATGCCATACCCAGGCTGCTACCGGTAACTACAGCGAGAGCACACTCAAAACCCCGGTTGGATGGCGTCATGGCCAGTGATGTGACATCGCCAGATCTTGAGCTTACCGGGGACCGCACGCCGATCTTGGTTTGGGATGTGCCTACGCGTGTATTCCACTGGGCGTTGGTGTTCTGTTTTATGTTGGCCTATGTGACCAGCGAGTCTGAACGATGGCAACTCTGGCATGTCACAGCCGGCTATGTCTTCGGGTTTCTGCTGATCTTCCGTATCTTCTGGGGATTGATCGGCACGCGTTATGCGAGATTTACTCATTTTGTGCGTGGGCCGAAAGCGGTAGCAGCGTACTTGAGGACGCTTCTAACGCGACACCCAGCACATTACGTTGGGCACAATCCGGCAGGCGCCTGGGCCATCATCGGCATTCTAATGCTTGGATTGATGACGGTTTTGACGGGGTGGGCGAGCTTTAACGATTATGGTGATTGGATCGGCGAATTGCATGAAGCGATCGTCAATTTGCTGTTGCTCGTTATTGTGGTTCATGTGGTCGGTGTGGTCGTATCTAGTTTCCTGCATCGGGAGAATCTCGTTCGCGCCATGGTCAATGGCCGCAAACAGGGTCACCCGACGGATGCGATTCGTTATCCACAGTGGATCATTGGTATGCTGTTGATCACGGGCATGCTTTTTTTCATTTGGGGGCTGCTGACCGGGCATATGCCATGGTTGTTGCCCTAGTCGGCGCACAACGGAAAGGTTTGATATGCGCATTCTGATAGTTGAAGATGATCCAATGCTGGGCGAAGGCTTGCAGGTTGGTTTACGCCAAGCCGGGTTTCATCCGGAATGGGTTAGAGATGGCGAAGCCGCTTGGCAAACGCTGGCGCACGAATCGTTCAATGCCGTCGTGCTTGACCTTGGTTTGCCCCGCATGGATGGCATTGAAGTGCTGCGTCGAGTACGTGCCAGTGAGCAAAAAATGCCTGTCCTGGTGCTGACGGCTCGGGATACCGCGCAGGATGTGATTGCCGGTCTGGATTCTGGCGCTGATGACTACATGATTAAGCCGTGCGATCTGGGCGAGTTAGCCGCGCGGCTTCGTGCGCTGATTCGCCGTGCGGCAGGGGCTGCAGCACCCATCATTCAGATAGGCCAGTTGTCGCTGGACCCAGCATCACGCGAGGTTCGTTACGACACGAAACTCGTCGAACTTTCGCCGAGAGAGTTTGACCTCTTGCATGAGCTCATGCTCAATGCGGGCAAGGTGCTCACGCGGGCTCAACTAGAGTCGAAAATTTACCCGTGGGGCGAAGAGGTCGAGTCGAATGCGCTGGAAGTTCATGTGCATCATCTGCGTAAAAAGACAGCAACCGAAGTCATCAAGACGGTCCGTGGTGTTGGCTACCTGATGCCGAAATGAATCTCAGACGCTGGTGGCACAAAACTCAAGGGCGTTCCGGTAGCCTGCAGCTGCAGTTGCTGGGCGGTACGCTCAGCCTGGTGGCTGTGATCTGGATCGGGTTGAGTGCGGTGGCGTGGCGGGAGGCAGTCTCGGAAGGTGATGAACTTTTTGATGCGCACCTTGCACAAACAGCGGCACTGCTTGCGGTGCTCAGTAGTGATGGCTCCGCTGAGATTCCCGAAGAGTTGCCCTCGCATCGATACGCCCGAAAAGTAGCGTTCCAGATCTGGACGGACAAGGGCAAGTTGCTGGCCCGATCAACCAGTGCCCCGAACGATCTGCTGACGGAGCAGATCAAGGGTTTTTCTGATCGCCGGATCGATCACCGAAGTTGGCGCGTTTACAGCTTGCGCGATCCGCGTCATCACCACCTGATTCTGGTGGCAGAAACGCTGGAAGCACGGCATGCGATTGGCACCGAGCTGGCAAAACACCTGCTGACGCCACTTGCCGTGGCTTTGCCGTTGTTGGCTATGGGCCTGGTGTTGCTGATGCGGCACCGGTTTTTGCCGCTGCGTCGACTGGCCATGTTTATCGGCCAGCGATCTCCTGAGCGTCTTGACCCCATTGACCTGGGTGAGGTGCCTAGTGAACTTCATCCGATCATCGAGCAGACGAATCGCTTGTTGCACCGGGTTTCAGCATCGATCGAACAGGAACGTCGTTTTACCGCGGATGCCGCGCATGAAATCCGAACGCCCCTTGCGGCCATCCGCACGCACGCGCAGGTCGCCATGGCGGCTACCGATACCATGGAGCGGGAGCATGCGCTTGCATTGGTCATTCGGGCCAGTGATCGGGCAACGCATCTTCTGGGTCAGTTGTTAACGTTGGCACGGCTGGATAGTGTGAGTTTAGCGAGTGGCTTTGTTGTCTGTGATCTGCGGCGCATTGCGGTTGATGTGATCGCGGATCTCACGCCACAAGCACTGGAAAAAAACGTTGAGTGCATGCTGAATGAGGGCGCGCCGATCTGGGTCAAAGGCGACCCGACCCTGCTCGCCGTGCTAATCCGCAATCTGGTAGATAACGCGATCCGATATGCGCCCGCGGCCACCGTCGTGTCAGTCACGATACGCCTGCAGCATAAAGGTGTGACGCTTCAGGTGACGGATCAGGGGCCGGGTATCCCGGTTCACGAACGTGATCGTGTGCTGGGGCGGTTTACGCGGTTAGCAGGGCATTCAGACGCACCAGGGTCAGGCTTGGGACTCTCAATTGCATTGCGCATTGCCGAATTACACCAGGCAACGCTAACGCTTGCTGATGGTCCTGAGCGCCGCGGATTGGCCGTGACGGTCGAAATCCCCACGGCAGCGTCACTGTAGATAAATGGGTGTTAGGCCAGTCGAAGCCGCTGTATCAGATTGACCAGCGCGACCGCGCTGAGCATCAGTACCATGGATCCGACAACGTCACCTGTTGCCATGGCAGCCCATAACCGGAAGCCTTCGGCGAGCGTCGGGTCAACGTAGACGTTCTCGACACCGTGATGCCGGTAAAGCAGCTGATGCAAGGATGCAGACAGGATCCCTTGGCTAAAAACAATGGTGAGGACATCACTAAAGGTCAATTCGTCCAGGTCGTTACCGATCTTGCGCCACCAACAGACCAGTTGCATCATCAAATACGCTGAAAACGCCGAGATCGCTGCGATTAAGATCACATTAGCCATGTCGATCGTGGGAATATGGCCCATATAATCAATAGTGGAAAAGATGGCGCCAACAAAGACCCCGATGGCACCGCGCAGGCCAAAAATAAGCACGGCCAGCGTTCTGATGCCGGCGGGTAGGAAGATGAGCGAGACACCCAGCGCATAGTCCAAGCTGGGAAGTTGCATTTGCAACTGCCACATCAACTGCCAACCTAGAAACCCAAATAGATAGGGTGTCGCTTGGGCGTTGACGATTCTTTGCAAAGTGTTGGGTGTGTTCATCGGACGGGAACCTTTAGGCTGGCATTCTATGCCAGCCTAAAGGGGCGTTGACATAACCGATATCGATTACAATATAACTCCTCGGACTATGCGGGCGTCGTATAGTGGCATTACCTAAGCTTCCCAAGCTTATGAGGAGGGTTCGATTCCCTTCGCCCGCTCCAAGTACATGCGTCTAGCATGGCGTGATGCAGCACGATGTATAAATCGTGAAAGTGTTGCATTAAAATAAACTAATAAAAACAACAACAAAGGCTGACAGACCTCGGAAAAAATGCGATATTGCAGCGCATAAATTTTGATTCTCCGAGAGCCTTATGCCAGACCACAGTCGTATCAAGAATGCGCAACTGCGCAGCAAAATCATGTCCGCTGAAGAAGCGGCAACACTGATTCCCAACCATGCCAATATCGGCATGAGTGGTTTTACCGGTTCAGGTTACCCGAAGCAGGTACCGGCGGCGCTCGCCAAGCGCATTATGGATGCTCATCTGATGGGCGATGATTTCAAAGTCGGCCTGTGGACTGGGGCATCAACGGCGCCAGAGCTCGATGGTGCGCTGGCCATGGTGGATGCCGTGGATCTGCGTTTGCCCTATCAGTCGGATCCGATCTCGCGTAAACGGATTAATGCCGGTGAGATGGAATACATCGACATGCATTTATCGCATGTTGCCCAGCTGGTATGGTTCGGTTTTCTCGGCAAGCTGAATACCGCTGTGATTGAAGTGGCAGGTATTCGTGAAGACGGTAGCCTGATTCCCTCATCGTCGGTGGGCAATAACAAAACCTGGATCGATCTGGCTGATCAGGTGATTCTTGAAGTGAACTCGTGGCAGAGCCCAGAGCTGGAGGGTATGCACGATATTTATTATGGGACGGAATTGCCGCCGAACCGACAACCCATCCCGCTGGTGCAGGTGGGCGACCGGATTGGCGAGCAGTATTTGCGATGTGATCCGAATAAAGTCGTGGCGGTCGTTGAAACCGATGCGCCGGATCGCAACTCACCCTTTTCGCCACCGGATGCCAGCTCCCGGGCAATTGCCGGGCACATCATGGAGTTCCTGGAGCATGAGGTTAAAAAGGGACGCCTGCCGCCGAATTTGCTGCCACTCCAATCCGGCGTCGGTAATATTGCCAACGCGGTGCTGGATGAGCTAAGCAATAGCCGTTTCGAAGGTCTAACCTCCTACACGGAGGTGTTGCAGGATGGCATGCTGAAGATGATCCAGGAAGGCAAACTGGACATGGTGTCTGCTACTGCGTTCTCGCTGAGTCCCGATGCGTTGCAAACACTGATGGCAGACCTGCCTCAATACAAGAGCCGGATTATCTTGCGTCCGCAGGAGATCAGTAATCATCCGGAGGTGATTCGTCGCCTGGGCGTCATTGCCATGAACGGCCTCATTGAGGCGGATATTTTTGGGAATGTGAATTCCACGCACATCATGGGTAGTGGCATCATGAATGGTATCGGCGGCTCGGGCGATTTCGCCCGCAATGCGTTCCTGTCGATTTTCATGACCCCATCGACGGCGAAGGGGGGTGCCATCTCGGCGATTGTGCCGATGGTCTCGCATACGGATCATACCGAGCATGACGTGCAGGTGATTGTCACCGAACAGGGGCTGGCCGATTTGCGGGGCTTGTCGCCGAAGCAACGTGCCAAGGTAATCATTGATCGTTGTGCCCATCCCGATTTCCGTCCGGCACTGAAGGAATATTTCCGCCGAGGGGTTAATTACGCGCCAGGCAAGCAAACGCCGCATCTGCTCGAAGACGCATTTAGCTGGCACCTCCGCTACCTGCAAACCGGTCACATGTAAGATCGCACGCCGGGGCTGCCGATGCGGCGCCCCGGATGCTAGAATCCGCGCATGAAAATCACCGTTAACGGGACAGAACGCACGTGCGCAGATTCGGCACGGGTGACGGATCTTTTGGCCGAACTCGACCTGGTAGGTCGCCGTGTGGCCGTTGAGCGTAACGGCGAGATTGTGCCGCGGAGCATGCATGCATCGGTGATGTTGCAGCCGGGTGATCAGATTGAAATCGTCGTCGCCGTGGGCGGAGGTTGAGCATGCATACCCAGGACTCTCTAAATACCGTCACGATAGGTAGCAAGACCTATCGTTCCCGCTTGCTGGTTGGCACGGGCAAATATAAAGATTTCGATGAAACCGGTCGTGCGATTGCTGCTTCAGGTGCGGAAATCGTCACCGTTGCCATTCGCCGGACCAATATTGGCCAGGATGCCGGTGCGCCCAATTTGCTGGACGTGCTACCGCCGGATCGTTATACGATTTTGCCTAATACGGCGGGTTGTTACACCGCAGATGATGCCGTGCGTACTTTGCGTTTGGCCCGTGAGCTATTGGATGGCCACCCACTCTGCAAGCTAGAGGTGCTAGGTGATCAGACCAGTCTTTTCCCGAATATGCCGGAGACACTGAAGGCCGCGGAAACGCTCGTCAAAGAAGGCTTTGAAGTCATGGTGTACTGCTCGGACGATCCGATTCAGGCCAAAATGCTGGAAGAGATCGGCTGCGTTGCCATCATGCCGCTGGCATCGTTGATCGGGTCAGGTATGGGGATTTTGAATCCTTGGAATCTACGTTTGATTCTGGATCAGGCCAAGGTGCCGGTGATTGTGGATGCAGGTGTCGGCACGGCATCGGATGCCACGATTGCTATGGAGTTGGGCTGTTCCGGTGTGTTGATGAATACAGCGATTGCCCATGCACAGGATCCGGTCCTCATGGCAACGGCCATGAAGCTGGCGGTCGAATCCGGGCGTGCAGCCTATCTGGCGGGGCGTATGCCGCGCAAGTTTTATAGTGCCGACCCGAGCTCTCCCACCACGGGTCTCATCGGTCGCAACTAAATTGAGCGGTTCATTCTGGCAAGGCGCCATCTGCGCTAGCCTGGTGGCAAGCATCGGGTCGGTGCCCGCCCTGGCCACGGAAACGCTACGCCCGCATACCTATGCCTTTGATCAGCCGGCATTGGTGAGTGCGCAGCGTGTGTTCGGCGTGGGTCATGCTACGGTGATGCTGGGTGAGGCCTGTAGCGCCTTTCCGGAAGCTGCGGTGGGTTATCAAATCTGGCTAGAGAAGAACGCGGTCACGCTCCAAGGCTTAACAGAAACCCTGGCGGCGCATTACCGTATAGATCCGAATGCGCCGAATTTGCGCACCCAGGTGGCCGCCGCGATGCATTTAAAGACAACGCTGAATTTGTCGGAGTCCCAATTGGAAGAGGCTTGTCCGACCTTGCCTCAGGCGTTGTCATCGGCGCATTACGATTTGGAGCAGCGTTACCGGGAAACGCTGAAAGAAGTGCGGCAACCTGATTATCTGAACCCCAAACGTAAGGTCACCACGTCACCACAACCGGACTTGGTCCCAGAAGAAAATCCTCATCATGAATGAAAAGAGTCAACAGGTCCTTGGCGATTTGCCTGAGCGTTTACGTCGTATTCGCAGTTTCGTACGCCGCGAGGGGCGTTTAACGCCTGCCCAGGCGGCCGCCATTGAATCGGGTTGGCCGCAATGGGGGGTGGACTATGTGTCTACGGTGCAGGATTGGGACATGCGTTTCGGTCGCAAGGCGCCGCGTTTTCTTGAGATTGGGTTTGGTATGGGCGGTGCAACGGCAGAAATCGCCAGAAACCACCCGGAAAATGATTATTTAGGTATTGAGGTGCACCGCCCGGGCGTTGGTAACCTGCTCAAACTGATCGAGCAGGATGGCCTGACGAATCTGCGGCTGATGACCCATGATGCGGTGGATGTGGTGAATCAAATGATTGCCCCAGATTCACTGGATGGCGTGATGATATTTTTCCCAGATCCCTGGCACAAGGCGCGCCATCACAAACGCCGGCTGATTCAGCCTGAATTTGTGCGCATGCTCGTTTCCCGACTGAAGCCCGGCGGCACGATTCACTGTGCGACGGACTGGGAAAACTATGCCGAGCAAATACTGGAAGTGCTTACTGCTGATCCGCAATTACAGAACACAGCGGCTACATATGCAGAACGTCCGGCCTATCGGCCACTGACCAAATTTGAAGCGCGGGGCCTGCGCCTGGGGCATGGCGTCTGGGACCTGGTTTTCCAACGCGTTTGAGCGCGTGCGCAGGATTTGTCCCCGGCTTGTATTAAATAAAACGTTCTAAAAGAACGTTGAGAAAACGCCGTCCCAGCGGGGTGGGCTGTAGGCGTTTTCCGGGTTCAATCCAGGTCAGAAAGCCATCAGCCACTGCGGAATCGACTTGTCGGCTGACAACGATCCAGGGAAGACCTGTGTGCCGCTGATACAGCTGGATGTCGAAACCCTCGTTTAAGCGAAGTACATTCATCATGAATTCTCCGCTGAGTTCGTTGCCGGTAACAGCCTCATCGGTCTGGAGAAAATCGGTCGATGCTGCACCTGTTAGATAAGCTCGGGGCGATTTATGGCGCATTTGTCGGCGCACGCCCTCGTGATTGGTTAGTTTGCTGTGTGCGCCAGGACCGATGCCGAGGTAGTCGCCGAAGGTCCAATAGTTGAGGTTGTGGCGACATGAATGTCCGGGTCGGGCAAACGCCGAAGTCTCGTAGTGGCTATAACCTGCCTCTGCCAGACGAGATTCAAGCGCATCTTGAATTTCGGCGCAGGTGTCATCATCCGGTAATCCGGCCGGTGGTGTTGCGGCAAAAGGCGTGTGCGGTTCCAGCGTCAGTTGATAGCAGGAGAAATGGGGTGGCGCGAAAGATAGTGCCTGATTGATATCGGCCAGCGCGGCGGTGACGTCCTGATGCGGGAGTCCGACCATCAGATCCAGATTAAAAGTTTCGAAATATCGGGCAGCGGCTTCAATGGCGGCGATGGCCTGCTGCCGATCATGGATGCGGCCTAGCACCTGTAAGCTGGCATCGTTAAAACTCTGAATGCCGAGCGATAAACGGGTAATGCCTGCGTCCCGGAAAGCGCTGAAGCGTTGAGCGTCCACCGTGCCCGGATTTGCCTCAAGTGTGATTTCGGCCTGCGGTGAGAGTGGCAGCAAGGTGCGGAAACCGGTTAGCAGCTGGTCGATAGCGGCGGGCGACAGTAAGCTGGGGGTGCCGCCACCAAAAAAAACGGTTTCCACACGGCGCCCCCAGATGCCGGGGAGCGCCGCGGTTAAATCCTTCAGCAGCGCATCGACCAGTGCATTTTCCGGTAGTTGTTCTGGCGCATTGTGCGAGTTGAAGTCACAATAAGGGCACTTACGCACGCACCATGGGATGTGCACATAGAGCGATAGCGGTATCGCTTGTGTGAACTGCGGTTGCAACGCTGGTGCAGAAAGGCTTTGCGAGCCTGGCGTCGGGACAAAAGTAATGGTTTGCGCCACTTAGCGTGCAGCCAGTTGCGCCAATAGTTTTTGCATGGCGAGTGCCCGGTGCGAACAGGCGTTCTTCGCCGTCGCGGTCATTTCAGCCGCTGTTTGGCCGGCCGTAGGCACCCAGAAGAGCGGGTCGTAGCCAAAACCCTGTTCGCCCCGCGGTTTATCCAGAATCTCTCCGTGCCAATTGCCCTCGGCAATCAGCGGTTGCGGGTCGTTGGCGTGGCGGACT
>JALRGK010000087.1 GCA_023253415.1 Rhodocyclaceae bacterium | reverse complement strand
GGCATCTGATCGTCAGACATCACTTAGCCTGTCAGCCCCATCACAGCGCGAACACGCGACATCGTTTCGTCCGCCAGCGCACGCGCACGCGCTGCGCCCTCGCGCAGGATGCGATCGATTTTCTCGGGCTCGGCGGCCAGTGCTGCCGCGCGCGCACGCATCGGAGCAAGCACGGTATTAATCCCTTCAGCGACCGCATTCTTACAATCAATACAGCCGATACCGGCAGAGGTACAACCTTCTACGACCCACTGCTTCCTGGCATCGTCGCTGTAGACTTCATGCAGCTGCCAGACGGGGCAGTTCTTCGGGTTACCCACGTCGGTACGACGCACGCGCGCCGGATCCGTCGGCATCGCCTTCAGCTTTTTGGCAACATCTTCCGGCGCTTCGCGCAGGCTGATGGTGTTGTTATACGACTTGGACATCTTCTGACCGTCCAGCCCCGGCATTTTGGAAGCTTTGGTCAGCAAGGCCGCCGGCTCAACCAGAATGGCCTTGCCCGAGCCCACCAACCAACCCCAGAGGGATTCCTTATCGCTCGTATCCAGCACATCGGCACCGGCCAGAAAAGCTTCGGCCTGGGTGAGCACCTCGCGGTCGCCATCCTGTTGATAGCGTTGACGCAATTCTTTATAGGGCTTGGCGGCCGGTCCGAGCTTCTTGAGTGCAGCGATGACTTCCTGTTCAAACTCGGGCGTGCGGCCGTAGAGATGGTTAAAGCGACGTGCCACTTCACGGGTCAGTTCGATATGCGGCACCTGATCTTCACCGACCGGCACATGCTTGGCGTCATACACCAGAATATCGGCCGATTGCAGCAGCGGATAGCCCAGGAAACCATAGGTCGACAGATCTTTATGCGACAGCTTTTCCTGCTGGTCCTTGTAGGTCGGCACACGCTCCAGCCAGCCCAGTGGCGTCATCATCGATAGCAGCAGATGCAGTTCGGCATGCTGCAACACTTGTGACTGCTGGAAAATAATCGACTTTTCCGGGTCCAGACCGGCGGCCAACCAGTCGATGACCATGTCGCGACCTGCCTGAGCGATACTCTGCGGCGCATCGTAATGGGTGGTCAGCGCATGCCAGTCCGCTACGAAGAAAAGGCACTCGTAGTTATCCTGCAGTCGCACCCAGTTTTCGAGCACGCCATGATAGTGACCCAGGTGCAGGCTCCCCGTGGGGCGCATGCCGGAAAGTACGCGTTCAGCTGACATCAGTGACTCAGAGGAAGAAAATCGTTGAAATGAGGCTGCCAGCCAGCTGGATCAGCGGCATGATGATCACGCCCAACAGGCCGGTGACCAAAAGCAGTAACAGAATCGGCAAACCATACGGTTCGCTACGGCCATAGCTTTGCGCCGCGGCCGGCGGCAACAGGCTGAAAAGCACGCGACCTCCATCCAGCGGCAGAATCGGCACCAGGTTAATAGCCATCAGCATCAGGTTGATGGAAACACCGATACGGGCCATTTCTTCCATCGGTACACTGAAATAGTTGTTTGTAGAAAGTCCGACCTTCAACAGGATTGCCCAGCCAAAGGCCATGAGCAGGTTGACCCCGGGGCCAGCCAGGGCCACCCAGCGCATATCCTCACGCGGGTGGCGCAGGCGGCTGTAATCCACCGGCACCGGTTTGGCCCAGCCAAAAAGGATGCCGCCGAACAGCAAGGTTGCAGCCGGTACCAGAATAGTGCCCACCAGATCGATATGACGAATCGGGTTCAGACTGATACGCCCCATCTGGTATGCCGTGGGGTCGCCAAAATAACGCGCAACATAGCCGTGGGCTGCCTCATGCAGCGTAATGGCAAAAATCATCGGTAAGGCGGCAATCGCCAGCAGCGCAATATCAATATTCATAGTCAGTCCGTCCAGCACGCGATTCTAGCAGAGCCTGGCCGCACCCAACTGATCAACCGTGGAATGCCCTATCGCAGGTCAGGCTAGCCCCAGAGGCGCCAACGGCCCATGACCGACACGCATGACGGTTGGCGGCAGCTCGCAGAGATCAATCACCGTTGTAGGCTCCGTACCACACCACCCGCCTTCCACCACCAGATCGAGCTGGGGTGACAGGCGCTCTTTGATCGACCAGCCATCGCTGAGTGGGTCCTCGTCGCCCGGCAACGTCAGGGTTGTCGTTAACAGGGGTTCGCCCAAAGCCTCCAGGACACCTTGCATGATCCGGTTATCCGGAATGCGTAAACCCAGCGTTTTGCGCTTGGGGTGCAGAATACGGCGCGGCAGCTCCTTGGTACCTTCGAGCACAAAGGTATAGGCGCCCGGGGTGGCCAGCTTGAGGAGGCGGTA
>JALRGK010000071.1 GCA_023253415.1 Rhodocyclaceae bacterium | reverse complement strand
CATCAGCGTGTTGGTAATCGGAAACCCGAGGTAACGGGCCAGCTTGGTTAGCTGCTCGGCCGCATCCGACAGAATCACGCCACCACCGGTGTAGATCATTGGACGCTTGGCTTCCAGTAGCAGATGCGCGGCTTTCTTGATCTGCCCCTGATGGCCCTTGACCACCGGATTATAGGAGCGGATGTTGACGCTGTCCGGGTAGTGGAATTCGGTCTTGTGGGCGGTCACGTCCTTCGGAATATCGATGAGCACTGGGCCTGGGCGGCCGCTGCGTGCGATATGGAAGGCTTTTTTGACGGTCTCGGCCAGATCCTTGACGTCTTTGACCAGGAAGTTGTGCTTGACGCACGGACGCGTGATACCGACGGCGTCACTTTCCTGGAAGGCATCCTGGCCGATATAGAACGTTGGCACCTGGCCGCTGATGACGACCAGCGGAATCGAATCGTAGTAGGCGGTTGCAATGCCAGTGACGGCATTGGTCAGACCGGGACCTGAAGTCACCAGTGCAACGCCAACGCGTTGCGACGAACGGGAATACGCATCGGCGGCGTGAACGGCTGCCTGCTCGTGTCTTACCAGTACGTGATGAATTTTGTCTTGTTTGAAGAGCTCGTCGTAAATATGAAGCACCGAGCCACCTGGGTAGCCGAAAATCGTATCGACGTTTTCAGCTTGCAGACATTTAACAAGAATCTCTGCGCCACTTATTGCTGCTGACATACACAACCTCCTCGCGAAGCGTCACTTCGCCTTGCCCCTATCCGGCACGCACACCTTGTGAGTGGCTCCGACAACAGGGTTGTGGTTACGGGGAAAACCGCCAATGATAGCCACAGGAGCGTTTTTGGGCAAGACTTGTTAGAATCGCGCCAATTTCTAGCGCTTACCCCCAACCGGAGCTGACTGCTTGGCTACCCCTCGCGAACTGGACGCTTTTCTCGCTGATGTCGAGCGCCGGGCCTATAAAACGGCCTGGTTTGCCGTGCATAACGAGGAAAACGCCCTAGATATCGTGCAGGACGCCATGCTCAAACTGGCCGAAAACTACGGCGACCGCCCTGCTGAAGAACTCCCTGCCCTGTTTCAGCGCATTTTGCAGAATACAATTCGCGATTTTTACAGGCGCAGCAAGGTACGAAGTGTCTGGACCACGCTATTTTCGGCCCTGGGCGGTGACTCGGCCGATAGCGATGAGAACGACCTGGACCGGATCGAACGCTTGCGCGACCCGAACAGCGAACAGCAGGAACAGCCTGATGCCGCGCTGGAACAGCGCCGGACGCTGGAACTGATGGAAGACGAACTGGCAAAACTGCCGGCTCGTCAACGAGAAGCCTTCCTCCTGCGTTATTGGGAGGGATTAGACACTGCAGAGACGGCCGCTGCCATGGGGTGCTCCCAGGGTAGCGTCAAAACCCACTGCTCACGCGCGACTCAAGCGCTGGCAGCGGCTCTGAAAGCAAAAGGACTTGAGTTATGACCCAGACACCGCAGCACCATGCGCGCGCACAGGAAGATCTGTTGGCCAAAGCCATGACCCGCGCACTGGATCAAGGTACCGCCGAACTGCCCAGCCGGATTACCGCCCGCCTGGCACAGATGCGCGAGCAGGCATTGAGCCATCAGAAACAATGGCAAAGTGCTCTGCAACTGGCCGGTCAGGGCACGCACCGTGCCATCGGCAGTCTCTTTGGCGACACGTTCGGTTCTGCCACGGACTGGCGCCGCTGGGCGGCCTCTGCTGGCATTCTGTTACTGACGGGTGCCTTCATGTTCTGGCAGGCTCAGACCCAGGTGGAAGATCTGGCCAATGAAGACAGCGCGTTGCTCAGCGAAGCCTTACCGCCTCATGCATTGATCGACAAGGGATTCCAGACATGGCTTTCCAGCGGAACGCCAGCCGAAACGGACTGATCCTGCTCGCCCTACTCGCCACCATCATTGCCGTGGTGGTGGGGTATCCGCGCGTCCGCTCCAACCAGGACACCCCCAGCGGTGTCCGTGTCGCCGTGCCACCGCAGCCCTCCTGGAAAGAATTGACGCCTGCCCAGAAAGCAATTCTGGCGCCGCTCGAAGAGGATTGGAACAATATGGAGCGCTTCCGCCGGAAAAAATGGCTGGAAATCGCTGCCCGATACCCAAATCTGAATGAAGCGGAACAGGAACGCATCCGGGAACGCATGCAGGCCTGGTCCAGCCTAACGCCGGCCCAGCGCCAGGCTGCCCGCGAACGCTTCCGTGAATTGAGCCGACAGACCAACGCCGAAGAGCGTGAGGCGCTTGCCCAGAAATGGGCGGACTACCAGAATCTGCCCGAGAATGTTCGTGCCCGCCTGGAAGAAGAGGCTCGCGAACTGGAAAAAGCCAACAAGCGCGCCGCCCGCACGCCGGCTGTTGATGGCAAGCCTGTCGCCACCACCACCAAAGAAGGTGCCTTACCGGCCGGTACGGTCGCCGGCACGCTGGTCACCGCACCCGGTGCCGTCAAAGTCGTACCACCCAAGCCTGCGCTGCCGGCCAGCCCCCTGACATTCGCACCCGCCAAGCCGGCAGAAGAACCTGCGCCCACCAGCCCTGCCGTGGAATCGTTAAACAATGACAGTCGCTGAACGCGCAGGGGTGGGTCGACGCCTCGGCAGCCTACTTTATGAAGCCCTGGTCATTCTAGCGCTGGGCATCTTTCTCTTTCTGCTACCGCTTGCCGTGTTCTCCGGTGTTTCGCACATCCTGCTCGGCCCGGGGCTACTCTGGTTCTATCTTTTTGCCCTACTCGGCGTCTATTTTGTCTGGTGCTGGGTCAAAGCCGGCCAGACACTGGCCATGAAAACCTGGCGGCTCTATGTGGTGGATGCGCAGACCGGTCAGACGCTCCGGCCACTGCAGGCTTTGGTGCGCTACGGCATGGGCTGGATATGCTGGCCGACAGGCCTAGCCCTGCTCTGGAGCCTGGTTGATCCGGATCGGCAGTTTTTACATGACCGCATTGCCGGCAGCAGGATCGTTTACGTCCCCAAGGTACGGTATTAACGTTTTTCGGCGCGCTTGAGCAGCGCAATGGCTGCCCCCATAAACAGGATCATCGGCAGCGCCGCTGTCACGAAAGGTGACCAGTTGTTAATCGCGCCCAGGCTCGACACCAGGCCGTTCAACATATAGAACAGCGCACCAATCATGACCCCGGCAAAAATACGCAGGCTGACTCCGCCTACCCGATCATGCCGGTAGGCAAACGGTAATGCCAGCGCCATCATGACCAGAATCGACAACGGATAAAACACTTTTTTCCAGGTAGCGATTACGTAGGTATCGCTACCCAGACCATTGCGCTTGAGATGCTGGATGTAGGTATATAACTCGTAGACTGACATCAGGTGTGGGCGAACCAGCAACACCTGCAACACTTCGGGGGTAATGGCAGACGGCCAGGCTTTGCTGGCCAACTGAACCTGACGCACCCGCTGCCCTTCCAGCACGGTTTCGGACACGTCATTGAGTATCCAGGTGTCGGGCGCCTGGAAGGTCGCCGTTTTGGCATAGGAGACACGGTCCAGGGTCATATCCTGACGGAACTTGTAAATCCGCACCGACTCCAGCCGGCCATCCGGGCGCAAGGCATTGATATTGGCAAAGGTTTTGTCATCCTTCACCCAGACGCCGGACTGCAAACCCTGGGTAATCGTCCCACTCATGGCCTTTACGCGCCATTCCTGGGCTTTCTGCTCGGCCGGGGCCACAACGAATTCCCCCAATAGAAAGGTGGCCAGCACCAGCCAGAAGCCCACACGCATTAGCGTTGTCAGCAATTGCGTGCTGGAGACGCCAGACACACGCAACACGTTGATTTCAGAGTGCCGCGCCAGGTTGGATAAGGCATAGAGGGTGCCAATCAGTACGCAAATCGGCATCAATTCATAAATCCGTCCTGGCTGGATCAGCGCCACATACACGATGGCCTGGTAAAGCTTGTAGCCGCCCTCACCCAGCTTGCCCAGCTCGCCCATCAAGTCGAAGAAGGCAAACAGCACCATAAAGGCACCGAGAATCAGCAGGGTCGCTAGCAAGACCTCGCGGCCGACATACTTGCGGTAGATCATGTCAGACCCCTGCCTTACGAATGCGCCGACGAGAACCCCGGGTCGTGGCTGTCATCCGGTAATAAAAGCCCAAGATCAACACAGACAGCATGATGACATGCGGTACGACCAAGCCCACTGCAAACGGCAAACGACCCTGGATCACCCAGGCGCGGGAGATAGTCATCAGGTTGATGTACACAAAATAGACCAGCAGCGCCAGGATCATATTCGCCGAGCGGCCAGCGCGCGGGTTGACGTAGGACAGGGGTATCGCCAGCAACGCCAGCATGACCACCATAATGGTCGTACCGACGCGAGTAACAACGTCGCCTAGGCTTTCCCGCGTCGGATTAATCAGCAGCTCTCGGGTGGGCGTACTGTCCTGATGACGCATGCTGTTATCCGAGGCCTTGGTTTCCACACGGAAGCCATACTGCTCATAGGCCATTTCGCGCAATTCAGGGGAGTTCGGTTTGAGCTCGTAACGATGCCCTTTTTCCAGGACGATAAAGCGGTCCCCGTTTTCGTGCAGTTCCTGGCGGCCTCGTTCGGCGACGGTAATACCCAGCTTATCCGGCTGGTTGTCACTGACAAAGATGTTTTGCACGACTTCGCCGGACTTGTCGGCCGATTCGATAAAAAAGATACGGCGGCCATCCGTCGACTCGCGGAACACGCCAGGGCGCACGAGGCCCAGTTCGTTCTTGTCGGAGACCTGCTTACGGTATTTCAGGCTTTCTCCATGCGCCCAGGGCACCAGTTCCTGTGTCAACGCGCCCACCACCAGCATGATGGGAATAGAAAACACCAGCACCGGGCGAATCCAGGCGGTGAGCGGTTGCCCGGCACTGAACCAGACCGTCATTTCGGAATCGCGGTACCAACGCGAAAGCGTCAGGAGAATCGCCATGAAACAGGCCAGCGACAGCAGAATCGGCAGGAAATTAAAAATGGCAAAGCCGAGCAACGGCCCCACCGCCCCGGCCGAAACCTTGCCGATCGTTGCCTCATTGAGCAATCGGACCAGAAATGTCGTCAACAGAATCACCAGCAGCGCCACCGAAATGGCGACTGCATTCTGGACAAATTCCCGCCGCATGGCGCGCGCAAAGATCATGATGGGTAGGGTAACTTCAAAACGGGGCGGCCAGTGTAACGGGAAAAATCGGTCTCAGATTTTGACGAAAAGTGATACCGGCAGGGATAATCACAGGTTAAAGCTTGCAGCGCAAACCTCAAGCATTCTAATTCCTCCGGAGAATCCGATGAAATTTAGCACAAAAACAGGCGCCCCCCAGTCTTTGAGCACCGATGCCCTTATCTTAGGCGTGTTCGAACGCGGTGCCCAACCTACTGCTACGGCGGCTGTTGACACCGCAGGCAAGGGCCTGATCGGACGTCTCCTTAAGCAGGGCGACTTTAACGGCAAAGCAGGCAGCACGCTCGTGGTTCGTCACCCGGAGGGCATCAAAGCCGCACGTCTGGTGCTCGTCGGCCTGGGTAATGCCGCCGAATTGACCCACAAGGGTTGGGCGCAAGCCAACCGCGCCGCGATCAATGCCGTGCTCTCTACAACGGCAACGGATGCCGTCAATACGTTGAGCAGTGTTGCGCTAAACGATCTGTCTGCTGCTGCCAGTGTGCGCCAAGCGGTCGTTCTGGCTGGCGAATGTGCTTACCGTTTCAACAGCTTCAAGACGACACCAAAGCCAGACGCCGTGACACTGAAATCACTGGCGCTCCTGACAGAAACCAAAGCCACCAAGGCCGTCAGCGACGCCGTGGCACAGGGCGCAGACATCGTTGCCGGTATGAATCTGACGCGTGACCTGGGCAACCTGCCGGGTAATATCTGCACACCGACCTATCTGGCTAATGAAGCCAAGAAGCTGGCCAAGACCTTCGGCCTGAAGTGCCTGATTCTGGAAAAGGCCGCGATGGAAAAGCTCGGCATGCACTCCCTGCTGGCCGTTGCCAAGGGATCGCATCAGCCACCGAAGTTTATTGTGCTCGAGTACAACGGCGGCAAAAAAACCGAGAAACCGGTTGTACTGGTCGGCAAGGGCATCACCTTTGATACCGGTGGCATTTCGCTCAAGCCAGCGGCCGAGATGGATGAGATGAAGTACGACATGTGCGGCGCCGCCAGCGTGCTGGGTACGCTACGCGCCGTGGCTGGCATGAAGCTGCCAATCAATCTGGTCGTCATCGTCCCCACGACCGAGAACATGCCGGGTGGCAGTGCCACGCGCCCGGGCGATATCGTCACTTCGATGTCGGGCCAGACCATCGAAATCCTCAACACGGATGCCGAAGGCCGACTGATTCTGTGTGATGCCCTCACCTATGCAGAGCGGTTGAAACCGGCTGCCGTGGTGGATGTGGCCACCCTCACCGGCGCCTGTGTGGTTGCACTAGGCCAGGTGGCTACCGGCCTCCTCGGCAACAACGATCCGCTGGTGAACGAGCTGCGTAGCGCAGGTACGGCCACCATGGATCGTGCCTGGGAACTACCGCTCTGGGATGACTATCAGGATCTGCTGAAGAGTCCGTTTGCCGACATGGCGAATATCGGTGGTCGCTGGGGCGGTACGATTACTGCCGCCTGCTTCCTGTCGCGCTTCACCAAGGCGTACCCTTGGGCACACCTGGATATTGCCGGTACGGCCTGGATCCAGGGCAAAGACAAAGGTGCCACAGGGCGACCGGTGCCCCTACTGACGCGCTTCCTGATGGCGCGCGCCGGTAAAGCCGATTGACTCAAATAGATTGTTACCACAACCAACCGGATCGCCTCACCCAGGCTGTCCGGTTGGCCACGCTCGCCTGGCAACGCCGCAAACCCATCACCTTTTTCATTCCGGACCCGGCCCGTGCCGAAGCCTTTGACAAGGCGCTCTGGTCCTCCGACCCGCTCTCTTTCATTCCGCACTGTCATTCGAATAGCGCCGAAGCCGACCGCACGCTCATCATCATTACCGATAACCTGGATGCAGTCAGTCAGGATGAGTTACTGGTGAATCTGGGCGATGACATTCCCCCCGGCTTTGCGCGCTACCAGCGCCTCTTCGAAATTGTCAGTCGCCATGACACCGACAAAGCAACGGCGCGGGAGCGTATGGCGTTCTACAAAGACCGGGGCTATCCGATCACCTACCGTAAATCCCATTAATTCCTATTCTGCTTCCTGATTGACGACTATGACGCTTGCCAAATCCTTCGAACCCGCTGACATTGAACGCCGCTGGTACAAACACTGGGAAGACAGCGGTTACTTTGCCGCGGGCGATGATGCCGCCAAGGATGAGGCCTTCTGTATTCTGCTACCCCCGCCGAACGTCACTGGCACCCTGCACATGGGCCACGGCTTCAACCAGACCCTGATGGATGCGCTGACCCGCTATTACCGTATGCGGGGTGCCAACACGCTGTGGCAACCGGGCACTGATCACGCCGGCATCGCCACGCAGATTGTTGTCGAGCGTCAACTCGAACGTGACGGCATCTCGCGCCATGACCTGGGCCGAGAAAAGTTCCTGGAAAAAGTCTGGGAATGGAAAGCCTATTCGGGTGGCACGATTACGCAGCAGATGCGCCGCCTCGGCAGCTCCTGCGACTGGACCCGCGAACGATTTACGATGGACGAGGGTCTGTCAAAAACCGTGACAGAGAGCTTTGTCCGTCTCTACAACGAAGGTCTGATTTACCGCGGCAAGCGTCTCGTTAACTGGGACCCGAAACTCAACACCGCCGTATCGGACCTGGAAGTGCTGTCGGAAGAAGAGGACGGTTTCCTCTGGCATATCCGCTATCCGCTTGCCGATGGCAGTGGTTCGCTGACCGTCGCCACGACACGACCGGAAACCATGCTCGGGGACACGGCCGTGATGGTTCACCCGGAAGACCCGCGCTATCAACATCTGATCGGCAAGAAGGTCAAGTTGCCACTAACCGATCGCGAGATTCCGATCATCGCCGACAGCTATGTCGATCTGGAATTCGGCACAGGTTGCGTGAAAGTGACGCCCGCACACGACTTCAATGACTATGCGGTCGGCCAGCGTCACAACCTACCGCTGATCTCGATTCTGACCCTGGACGCCAAGATCAACGACAACGCCCCCGAGAAATATCGTGGTCTGGATCGCTTCGAAGCACGCAAGGTGATTGTTGCGGATCTGGAAGCGCTGGGTATTCTCGAAAAGACCGACAAGCACAAACTCAAGGTGCCGCGCGGCGA
>JALRGK010000066.1 GCA_023253415.1 Rhodocyclaceae bacterium | reverse complement strand
CTTCACTCGCCAGCCGCATGGCTGGAGTAATACCCCCTGACGCATCCAAACCCTCTTCCAACAGTGCCTCAACCACGGCCGGCGCCTGCAGAAAGGTATTCATCATGCGCACCAGTTCGGCCATGCGTTCCAGGCTTTGCTGACAACGTGTCAGCAGATAAGTCATATGCAAGCTGGTACCAGCCGTCAGAAAATACCGGCGAGCACGTTGCAAACCTTCAAGGCACTGGTCTACCAGCACCAGTAAATGCTTGCCGTCATCAGGCACAGCAGCGGCATCGGCAAAGTGCGCGTGCAAAGACTGATAGTAGTGCTGTGCCTCGGAGGGCAGCTCCAGAAAACTGGGCGCAAAATTTTCCAGATGCGTCGAGGCATTGAGTAGTGCCGAATCCATCCCCAGACCGCTCACCCGGTGCGCCAGCAGACGAATGGCATCCAGGAGCTCCTGAATCAGCGCATGCCAGTCGCGGGTTTCCATCTCATCGGCCGGCGCTTGAAGCTGCCAGAAACGCGTTATGGTCTCCGGAGGAATCGCTCCGAGCCATTGCCAGTCATCCGGATGATTCAGGAACACATGCAGACAATCTTTCACATCGCGCTCATCCGGTACCGCCGGCAGCACCCGGTGCACCAGCATGCGCGACCATTCGGAAAAGAACCCGGTGGCCGGCAGAATACCGCTGTCGGCAAAGAAGGTGGTCATCCGGCGCTGTGTAAAAAAACCGACAAAATGCCGACGGAACTGCGCTGCCAAGACCGGGTCTTCACGCAGGATACAGACCATCCGGTTAAAACGCTCGATGGCAGCGTCAATCGACTCGCCACGCTTCGGCCGCAACGCGTCAAACAACTGCTTGAGCAACACCAGATCATCCGTGTCCGGCGTCGCAAAAGCCATCAGCGAGACCAGCAAGGCATCTTCAGGCGTGCCCCGCAAGCGGCGTACTGTATCGCCCAGCTCGCTTAACCCCTCGCGAATTTCATCTTTTAGATGTTTCATGGCCTTATTCTAGCGCAGTGCAACAATCGGACCCGGCAGCGGCATCTGTTCACAGAAGATGACGGGATGCGCCCCCTCCGGTACGATGTCACTTATGAGTTTTTGTAACTTTTACCGCCAATCCTCCACCTGACATGACAATACCCGTGCTTATTGGCCGTCAGCTGCGTTGCATTCGTGGTAACCAGACCCTCTTCCAGTCCTTGAACCTGCAACTCGATGCAGGCCAGTGGCTCTACCTGCAAGGGGAAAATGGTGCCGGTAAAACCAGCCTCCTGCGCATTCTGGCCGGGCTCACGCTGCCCGCCGAAGGCGAGGTGCTTTGGCAAAACACCCCGATTGGCAAACAACGTGCTACTTACCATCAGGATCTCCTCTATATCGGCCACCATGCCGGACTCAAAGAAGACCTGACGCTCACTGAGAACCTGCGTGCCCAGTTGGCGATCGACGGCGTCAAAGTCACCAATACCGCCATTCGCGAAGCATTAACCCGCATGGGACTTGGCAAACGTCAGCATCTGCCGGCACGCGTTCTGTCGGCCGGTCAAAAGCGCCGGGGCCTGCTCGCCCGCGCGCTACTCCGACCGGCCAAGCTCTGGATTCTGGACGAACCCTTCAATGCCCTGGACGTACAGGCCATCGCCCACGTTCAGGACCTGCTCAAATCCCATTTGGCCAATGGCGGGCTTCTGGTGCTCACCAGTCATCAGACGCCGGACCTCGGCAATGAGGCACCGGGTTTTATCCTCAATCTATCGGAACCACGCTGATGCCGATATTGTCTGCCTATCTGGCCGCCTTACAGCGTGATCTACTGCTGGTCATGCGACGCAAGACCGAAGTGCTGACCGCACTGTTTTTCTTCGTCATCGTCACCACCCTGCTGCCGCTCGGCATCGGGCCAGAACCCGACCTGCTGCGCAAGATCGCCCCCGGCGCCATGTGGATTGCCGCCCTACTCGCTACCCTGCTCGGGCTGCAACGGCTCTTTGCCGCCGATCATGCCGATGGCACACTGGAACAGATGGTGCTATCGCCCGAGCCTTTAAGCGTACTGATTGCCGGGAAGATCACCGCCCATTGGCTGGTCTGCGGTTTACCCCTGGTGCTACTCGCACCCGTGATCGGGTTGCAGTTTGATCTGTCTGCCGACGCTATCGGCATTCTGATGCTGACCCTACTCATCGGAACGCCGCTGCTGTCGTTCATTGGCGCCATCGGCGCAGCGCTTACTCTCGGTGCACGCGGCAGCGCGCTCCTGGTCTCGCTGCTGGTATTACCACTTTATATCCCGACACTGATTTTTGGTGCGGGGGCCGTCGAATCGTACATCGCCGGTCTCGGTGCCGATGGACACATCTCGTTACTCGGTGCCTTGCTCATTCTGGCTGCCGCATTTTCACCGTGGGCCACCACCGCTGCGCTCCGTATTTCGTTGGAATAGACTAGCATCATGATCAACTGGTTCAAATACAGCGCCCCCAGCACTTTCTATCCGCTGGCCGGCAAACTCATCCCGGTTTTCTGGACACTGGCTGCCATACTTGGTGCCGTGGGTCTCTATATCAGCTTCTTTGTAGCACCCACTGATGCCCAGCAGGGCGAGGGTTATCGCATCATCTTCATCCACGTACCCGCCAGCTGGATGTCGATGTTTATCTACTGCATCATGGCCTTCTGGTCACTGCTTGGCCTTACCTTCAACACCCGTTTGTCGGGCATGATGACCAGCGCTCTCGCACCAACCGGCGCACTGTTTGCTTTTCTCTCTCTCTGGACCGGTGCCCTCTGGGGCAAACCGATGTGGGGTGCCTGGTGGGTATGGGATGCACGTCTGACGTCAGAACTGATTCTCTTCTTCCTAT
>JALRGK010000040.1 GCA_023253415.1 Rhodocyclaceae bacterium | reverse complement strand
GGACTGGACCCAGTCGCTGGGGATGGTTTTCTCGCTGATTCTGCTAGCACCCTCGTGGGGCGGTATGATCAACGGCATCATGACCTTGTCGGGTGCCTGGCATAAGCTGCGTGATGACCCGATCCTGAAGTTCCTGATCACCTCACTGTCTTTCTACGGTATGTCGACCTTCGAAGGTCCGATGATGGCGATCAAGACGGTGAATGCGCTGTCGCATTACACCGACTGGACCGTGGGTCACGTGCACTCGGGCGCCCTCGGTTGGGTGGCCATGGTGTCGATCGGTTCGATCTACTTCCTGATTCCGAAGCTGGTGGGTAAGCAGGAGATGTGGAGCACCAAGCTGGTGACCACGCACTTCTGGATCGCCACCGTCGGCGTGGTCTTGTACATTGCTTCTATGTGGATCTCGGGGGTGATGCAAGGTCTGATGTGGCGTGCGGTTAACGCCGACGGCACGCTGACCTACAGCTTCATCGAAGCCGTGAAGGCCAGCTATCCGTTCTGGGCGATTCGTGTTCTGGGCGGTGTGATGTTCCTGTCGGGCATGCTGTTAATGCTCTTTAATATGGTGAAGACCATGCAGGGTGGTCGTGTTGTGAATGATGATCTTGTTCCTGCACCGGCGCATCACTAAGCTCGACTGATTCGGAGAAATACGATGAAAATTACACAAGAACTCGTTGAGCGCAAAGTAGGGTTGTTGATTGTTTTGACCTTTCTGACAGTCTTTGTCGGTGGGGCCATTGAAATCATTCCCCTGTTTTTCCAAGGTTCGACCACCAAACCGATCGACGGTCTTAAGCCTTACGATGCCGTGCGTCTGGTGGGTCGTGACATCTACATCCGCGAAGGCTGTTACAACTGCCACTCGCAGATGATTCGTCCGTTCCGGGCAGAAACCGAGCGTTATGGCCACTACTCGGTGGGCGGTGAGTCAGTTTACGATCACCCCTTCCAGTGGGGTTCGAAGCGTACCGGCCCGGATCTCGCCCGCGTTGGCGGTCGTTATTCGGATACCTGGCACGTTACTCACTTGAATAATCCGCGTGATGTGGTGCCTGAGTCGAATATGCCGGCATATCCGCACCTGCTGACCACCAAGGCTTCCACGACGGTTGGAGCCGATGCCGATGCCAAGATGATCGCACTGCGTCGTGTTGGCGTTCCTTACACTGACGAAGACATCGCTGGTGCCAAGGAAGCGATCGGCGACAAGACCGAAATGGAAGTTCTGGTCGCCTACCTGCAGGGGCTAGGTACGCTGCTGCCGAACACGGCGGCGGCGACTTCGGCACCGGCAGCACCTGCGGCGGCTCAGTAATCATGGATCAGAACGATCTTCGCGTGATTGTGACGGTGGTGTCTTTTATCGCCTTTGTTGCCATCATCTTCTGGGCGTTCAACCGGAAATCAAAGCCAGGCTTTGATGTCGCTTCGCGCATTCCGTTTGAAACCCTGGAGCAGGCTAAGCAGGACGAAGCCCGCGAAGAGAAGCTGAAATAATCCAACCCGTTACGAACTTACGGAAGAATCATCATGCTAACTAGTGTTGCTTCAATTATCGTCACCATCGTGGTGCTGGGCAGCATCCTCGGTTGCGGTTTCATTCTCTGGAACCAAAGCCGTGCGAAAATGCCCAAGGGCAAGGTTGAAACCACCGGTCACGAGTGGGACGGCCTTGAGGAATATAACAACCCGCTGCCGAAGTGGTGGATGGGTCTGTTCTGGATCACCGTGATCTTTTCTCTGGCCTACGTGTTCCTGTACCCGGCTCTGGGTAATAACAAGGGTGTGCTGGACTGGTCGTCTGCTGGCCAATGGCAGAAAGAAGTGAACAAGGCCGATGAGCAGTATGGTCCGCTGTTTGCCAAGTATGCACAGACCCCGATCACTGATCTGTCGCAAGATCCGCAAGCATTGGAAGTGGGTAAGCGTCTGTTCCTGACTTACTGCTATCAGTGTCACGGTTCGGATGCGCGTGGTGCCAAGGGCTTCCCGAATCTGACAGACAACGATTGGCTGTACGGTGGTTCGCCGGAGACAATCCTGCAAACCATCACAAATGGCCGTAACGGCATGATGCCGCCGCACGCGCATCTCGGTAACGATGCAATCAAGGATCTGGCGAACTATGTTCGTTCACTGTCGGGTCTGGCCAACGATTCGCTGGCTGCAGCCAAGGGCAAGGAACTGTTTGCATCGTCTGGTTGTGCTGGCTGTCACGGTGCGGATGGCAAGGGTAACCAGGCCATTGGTGCACCGAATCTGACGGATAACGTCTGGTTGTACGGTAGCTCGGAGAAGACCATTATCGAAACAATCGCTAATGGTCGTCAGAACATGATGCCAGCCTTCGGCGATCGTCTGAATGAAGGTAAACTGAAGTTGCTATCGGCTTACGTATATAGCCTGTCGCAGAAGCCTGCGGCCAAGTAACTTTGCGTTAGATCAAACGCCCCGCTGGTATTCCGGTGGGGCGTTTGTTTTTTTAGTTCCAAACGATATATACAAGCGTAGAATGTTGCCATTCGAAACGATCTACGAAAGCGTGTTATGAGCCAGCAAGAAAACCAAAAGCCTAAAGCCACCGAGCCCGAGGTCGTCGAGCAGTCACTTTATGCCAAGCATAAAAAAGTTTATGCGCGTGAAACAGCGGGAAAATTCAATTCGCTGCGCTGGTTCTTTGTTTTCCTGACACAGGTCATCTTCTACGTTGGACCTTGGTTGCAGTGGAATGGTCGCCAGGCACTGCTCTTCAATCTGGATGAGCGCAAGTTCTATATGTTCGATCTGGTGCTCTGGCCCCAGGACGTCATCTATTTATCAGTGATTTTGCTGCTGTCGGCTTTTGGTCTGTTCCTATTTACGGCCGTTGCCGGTCGTCTCTTCTGTGGTTATGCCTGCCCACAGACGGTATATACCGAAATTTTCATGTGGATCGAGAACAAGCTTGAGGGTGATCGCAACGCGCGTATCAAGCTTGATCAAGCCCCCATGTCTGGACGCAAATTCCGTATCAAGGCCAGCAAATTTGCCCTGTGGGGTGCGCTGTCATTCTGGACCGGTATTACCTTCGTTGGTTATTTCATGCCGATGCGAGAGCTAATGCATGATTTGCTCACACTGACGATCAGTGGATGGTCAGCCTTCTGGGTATTCTTCTATAGCGCCTTCTGTTTCCTGCAGGCGGGTTTTATGCGCGAGCAGGTTTGCAAGTACATGTGCCCGTATGCCCGTTTTCAGGGTGTGATGTTCGACCCGGATACACTCATCGTGACTTATGATGCAGCGCGCGGTGAAAACCGTGGCCCGCGTCGCAAATCTGATGACGCCAAGGCCAAGGGACTGGGCGACTGCGTTGACTGTAAAGTCTGTGTTCAGGTTTGCCCGACCGGCATTGATATTCGGAACGGTCTGCAGTACGAATGTATTGGTTGTGGATTGTGTATCGATGCGTGTAACGAGATCATGGACAAGATGGAGTATCCGCGTGGTCTGATCCGTTATGCCACCGAAAACTCTGTTGGTAAAAACTATACCTCGCAACAGATGCTCCGACATGTGATGCGTCCGCGCATCATGTTGTACACGGGGATCTTGCTAGTCATTTCTGCCATCTTTGTCTATTCGCTGACAACGCGGATCCCGATGCGGGTGGATGTGCTGCGGGATCGCGGCGTGATGTCACGTGAAGTGGGCGATGGCCTGACCGAAAACGTTTATCTGCTGCACATTATGAACATGCAGGATACGGAACGCACCTTCAGTGTTAAACCTGAAGGTCTGGAAGGGATCCGTATGGATGGTCAGGACACTTTTACCGTTCAGGCACTGCAGAACATGACTCAGCCAATCAATGTGCGTGTGCCATCGGGAGAGGGTAAACCGGGTGCCAACCCGATCAACTTTATCATCGTAGACACCCAGAATCCCGATATCCGTCGTGATGAAAAGTCGACCTTCATTCAGCCCAACTAAATTACGACCTAAATGACATCGAAACCGACACCTTGGTACAAGCACCGTTGGCCCTGGATTCTGATGGCCGGTCCGGCGGTGGTGATTGTCGCGGGCTTTATTACCGC
>JALRGK010000207.1 GCA_023253415.1 Rhodocyclaceae bacterium | reverse complement strand
TCGCTGAGGCCGGCGCGATGCGCAAACCAGGGTAGTACTTCCGGGTACGGCGGGGTTTTGGTAACGCTATGATTTTTTGCGTTTTTCATGGTGATTCTCCTAGGGTTCGGGGCGGGTAATCCCCGGGGATTTATGCAAGATGGCTTTTTGTGAAAGCCTTCTTTGTTGCATTGCACAACAGTATGGAGGGTATAACGACTGATTTCAAGTTTTGTTGACTGAAAACGTAAAAATCATTTAATTACAGCGAGTTATAAAACCCGGTTCTTTCGCCGGATAATACATACCCATGAATTCATCGATCCCGGAAGCCTTTGGTGGCCCGCTGGGTGGGGCGCCAGCTGAGCGGGCAGATCCACTATTGGCAGGGCTGAACGAGCCGCAACGCGCGGCCGTTTGCTTGCCGGCCTCAGTGAGCCCCACTCATGCCTTGATTCTGGCGGGCGCCGGGTCGGGCAAGACCCGGGTGCTGACAACGCGGATTGCCTGGTTGTTGCAGACCGGGCAGGTGTCGCCGCAGGGCATTCTGGCGGTGACCTTTACCAATAAGGCGGCCCGCGAGATGCTGACGCGCCTGTCGGCGATGGTGCCGATTAATGTGCGCAGCCTCTGGGTGGGGACGTTCCACGGGCTTTGCCATCGTCTACTGCGAACGCACTGGCGTGCTGCAAGGTTGCCGGAGACCTTCCAGATTCTGGATACGGGTGACCAGCAGGCGGCGATCAAGCGCCTGATCAAGGCAATGGGCGTGGATGAAGAGCGCTTTCCGGCGCGCGACATGATGCATTACATCAATGGCTTAAAAGAACAGGGTATTCGTTCGGGCCAGGCGGAAGCGTATGACGCACATACGCGTCGCAAGGTGGAGATTTACGCCGAATACGAGGTGCAATGTCAGCGCGAAGGTGCGGTCGATTTTGCCGAGCTGTTACTGCGTGCCTATGAGTTGTTACAACAGGATGAGGCGCTGCGTACGCATTATCAGCAACGTTTCCGCCACATTCTGGTGGATGAGTTCCAGGATACCAACCCACTGCAGTACGCCTGGTTACAATTGTTATGCGGCCCGCAGGCGGCTATTTTTGCCGTGGGTGATGACGATCAGTCGATTTATGCCTTCCGTGGCGCGGATGTGGCCAATATGCGTGCGTTTGAGCGCGATTACGCCAAGGGCAATGTCATCCGCCTCGAACAGAACTATCGTTCGCACGGCAATATTCTGACGGCAGCCAATGCGTTAATTACCAACAATGCGGATCGGCTCGGTAAGAATTTGTGGACAGATGCCGGCGAGGGCGAAAAGATCCGTGTTTTCCAGGGCGTGTCTGATCTGGATGAAGCACGTTATATCGTCGAAGAAATTGGTGAGCTCAAACGCGAAGGGATGCCGCGCCATCAGATGGCGCTGCTGTACCGTTCTAATGCGCAATCTCGCGTACTGGAACACGCCTTATTCCAGGCGGGTATTGCCTATCGGGTGTACGGCGGTTTGCGCTTCTTCGAACGCCAGGAAATCAAACATGCGCTGGCCTATCTGCGGCTCATTGCCAATCAGGATGACGATACCGCCTTTTTGCGCGTCGTGAATTTTCCGACGCGCGGGATTGGTGCGCGCAGCCTGGAGGCCCTGCAGGCCGAGGCGCGCCAGCTCAACAGCAGTTTGTACAATGCCGCGGCAAGCCTCACCGGCAAAGCAGGTACGTCGGTCGGCCAGTTCATTCGACTCGTTGAAGGTTTGCGCGCCGAGACGGCGGGTTTGTCATTGCCCGAGGTGATCGATCATTTGCTGGATCGATCGGGGTTGCGTCAGCATTATCAGGCCGAGCGCGAAGGCCAAGACCGTCTGGAAAACCTGGAAGAGCTGATTAACGCGGCCGCAACGTTTTCTGAAGACCCGGAAGCGCTGCACAACATCGACCGTGAGACGGGTGAGGCGACCAGTCTGCTGGCAGACTTTTTGGCGCACGCGGCGCTGGAGGCCGGGGAGCATCAGGCTGGTGATCAGGATGATGCGGTGCAATTGATGACGGTGCACTCCGCCAAGGGATTGGAGTTTTCGGCGGTGTTTATTGTCGGCCTGGAGCAGGGCTTGTTCCCCCATGAAAACGCCATGATGGCGCGTGATGGGCTCGAAGAAGAGCGTCGCCTGATGTATGTGGCCATTACGCGGGCGCGCCAACGCCTGTATCTGTGCCATGCGCAGACGCGCATGCTGCACGGTCAGACACGTTACTGTTTGCCTTCCTCATTTCTGGATGAATTGCCGGATGCCTTGTTGCATCGGTTGAGCACGGTGCCGGCCTGGTCGACGACAGTGGGCGGTGGTCGTGGCGCAGGGAGTCACTGGAATAGCGGCAGCTGGTCGAAGGCGCCGGATGTGGATATGGCCACGCGCGTTGCGGCACGTGCTGCAGCCAGCAGCCAGAGCGCTGGTGGCTTCCACGTGGGGCAGAATGTACGACACGCCAAGTTTGGTGCGGGCGTCATTCTGGCGGCGGAGGGGCGCGGTGATGAAGCACGTGTCCAGGTTCGATTTGGCGCAGGGCAGGCGGGCACCAAGTGGTTGGCATTGGCTTATGCCAAACTGGAGGCGGCATGACACAGCAAAAAGAACGTTGGTTGAAGTTGTTGTCACCCGAACGACTGGGTGCCGCCACAGAGCATGCGGTGGGACATTCGCCGGATCGGAGCCGTTTCCAGCAGGATTACGACCGTATCGTCTTTACCTCGGCCCTGCGTCGACTCAAAGATAAGACGCAGGTTTTCCCGCTGGCGCAGAGCGATTATGTCCGTACTCGTTTAACGCATAGCCTGGAGGCTTCCTGTGTGGGGCGATCACTGGGGGCGATGGTGGGGCGGGCGATTGTGGATCGTCATGGCCTGGCGCCCGAGGTACACCCCTCGGATTTCGGTGCCGTGGTCGCTGCGGCCTGTCTGGCGCACGATATCGGTAACCCGCCGTTCGGCCATGCCGGTGAAGACGCCATGCGCGCCTGGTTTGCCTCGCATAATGCGTATTTAGCGGGGCTGGATCCGGATCAGCGGGCGGATCTACTCAACTACGAAGGTAATGCCCAAGGCTTTCGGATTCTGACGCATTTGCAGAACCCGACGAATCCCGGTGGTTTGCAACTCACCTGTGCCGTGCTGGCGACCTTTGCCAAGTACCCGCGTCGCTCTCATCTGGATGTGCCGCTGGACGGCAAGAGTGCACGCAAGTTCGGTTACTTCCAGGCGGAGTCGGCGCTGTTTGCCGAAGTGGCGGAGACCGTCGGCTTGGTGCCGCGTGCCGAAGGTGCCTGGTTCCGGCATCCACTGACTTTCCTGGTGGAGGCGGCCGATGACACGTGTTATCTGGTGGTGGATATTGAAGACGGTGTGCAGCAAGGTTGTGTATCAGCCGAGCAAGCCGAAGCATTGCTGCTGGATCTGGCCGGCGGCATTGAAGCGGCGTCACGTCTGAAGCATCTGGATGATCCGAAACGCCGTATCGAATATCTGCGCGCGCGCGCGATTGGCCGATTGGTGGATGAGGCGGCCCGGATTTTCCTGGAGAACGAGGCAGCGATTCTGGACGGATCGTTTGATCAGGCCCTGTTTGATGTGTCGCCCGTGGGGGCTAGCCTGCAAAAGGTGCGTCAGGTGGCCGAAGAACAGATCTACAACGCACGACAGGTGATGGAAGTGATGGCTGCCGGCTACGAGGTGATTAGTGGTTTGCTGGATGGTTATGTAGCCGGCGCCTGTGGCCCGCAAAGTGCGCGCAATCGCGTGTGGGCCAATCTCTTACCAGCGGATTTTGATCGTACGGCGGGCGACAGCAACTATCTGCGTTTGCTCCAGGTCGCTGACATGATTGCCGGGATGACTGATTCGTATGCGGTGTCTGCCTACCGTCGTTTGAAGGGTATTGAACTGCCGGGTTAACCGGTGGGTATGACAGATGTTGCCTGATTTCGTTCACCTGCGTTTGCATTCCGAATATTCGATTACGGACGGGATTGTCCGAATCGACAAGGCCGTGGCGCGTGCGCGCGATGACGGCCAGCCGGCACTGGCCCTTACCGACCTGGGCAATGTCTTTGGTCTGGTCAAGTTTTATCAGGCAGCCCGTAAGGCGGGTGTGAAGCC
>JALRGK010000191.1 GCA_023253415.1 Rhodocyclaceae bacterium | reverse complement strand
GCGCAGCCACTCTCGGTTTTGACTCAACAGGCCATTGATTTCTGTTTGCCACAATTTAGGCGACAACGACTTGGCATTCAAACTTTGAACAACCAGCACATGCCGTGAAAAACTGTTGCGAATATCGGTGACGCCAAGACTTTGGTGATTCACCCAGCTTCAACCACGCACCAGCAGCTCAATTCAGAGCAGCTAATCGCCGCTGGCGTGCCAGAAGACCTAATTCGCATCAGCGTCGGAATCGAAGATGTCGAGGATCGGCCAAACGATAGCACGCAGTACCGAATAGAATGGTGTGAAGTACCAGACCGGCGCAATGTGCGGCGGTGTCTTGAGCGGATCTGCCTGATAGAAGTTGTTGTACTCTAGGAAGTAGCCGCCACCTTCTGGCGCGAAGAAGACCACGATCGAGAATACGAACAGGAAGACAACAACGCCCACAATATCCTTCACCGTGTAATACGGGTGGAACGGGATACCGTCACGCGGATTACCCTTCTCGTCCAGGTTTTCCTTGATCTCGATACCGTCCGGGTTATTCGAACCAACTTCATGCAGCGCCACCAGGTGGGCAGCCACCAAGCCGATAAGGATCAGCGGTACAGCGATCACATGCAACGAGAAAAAGCGGTTGAGCGTTGCATCACCAACCACGAAGTCACCACGAATCAGGGTGGACAGATCCGGACCGATCACGGGGATAGCCCCAAACAGGTTGATAATGACCTGGGCACCCCAGAACGACATCTGACCCCACGGCAGCAGATAACCCATGAAGGCTTCAGCCATCAGGCACAGAAAGATCAGCGTGCCGAATACCCACAGCAGCTCACGCGGTTTACGGTACGAACCGTAGAGCAGCCCGCGGAACATGTGCAGATAGACGACCACGAAGAATGCTGACGCACCTGTGGAGTGCAGATACCGGATCAGCCAGCCACCCGGTACATCACGCATGATGTATTCCACACTGGCGAACGCGATCGGGATACCACTCTCGTTGAGGTTGGCGTCCGGCTTGTAGTTCATGACCAGGAAAATGCCTGTCACAATCTGGATCACCAGCACCAGCAATGCCAGCGAGCCAAAGAAGTACCAGAAGTTGAAGTTCTTCGGTGCGTAGTATTCGGTCAGGTGACCCTTGATGGTCGATGTCAGCGGGAAACGCGCATCAATCCACTCAAGGACATTGCCACCCACGCTACCATCGGACTTGTACTTTTCGAAGTGCTTGTTGCTGGCCATCGTCAGGCTCCTTTGCTTTCGCCGATGATCAGGCGGGTATCGCTCAGATAGGCGTGCGGCGGAATTTCGAGGTTGGTTGGAGCAGGCTTGTCTTTGAAGACACGGCCAGCCAGGTCAAAGGTCGAACCGTGACACGGGCAGAGGAAACCACCCAGCCAGTCACCCGGCATGCCTTGCGAAGCACCCTCGGCAAACTTCGACGATGGCGAGCAACCCAGGTGTGTACAGATACCGATCGCAACCCAGATATTGTCTTTGATCGAACGATGTTCGTTCTTACAATATGCCGGTTGCTGATCTTTCTCGGAATTCGGATCAGCCACAGCATCATTCAGCTTGGGCAATGTGCCGAGCATTTCTGGGGTACGGTTTAGAATCCAGACTGGCTTACCGCGCCATTCGACAACCATCATCTGGCCTGGCTCCAGTTTGCTGATATCGGCTTCAACCGGCGCACCTGCCGCACGGGCACGCGCTGATGGCAGCAAGCTACTGACAAACGGAATGGCGGCAGCAACTGCGCCCACACCCCCAATCGCCGCGGTGGTTATCAATAACCGGCGACGGCTGGGATCTACTTTCTGCTCAATGCTCATGGACATGTCCCCAGAGTGTTCAGACTTAATTAATTTTCAAGATTATACGCAAAGACAGGTCAGGATTCCAGCCGTCGACGCTCTCTTAACGCCTGAGCCAGTGTTCCACTGTCAACAAATTCCAACTCGCCCCCTACGGGTACGCCCCTTGCGATACGACTCACCTTCAAACCCTTCTTTTTCAGCAGCTCACTGACAAAATGGGCTGTCGCCTCACCTTCGTTCGTAAAGTTCGTCGCAAGAATCACCTCTCGAACCACACCGTCACCCGCTCTAGCCACGAGTTGCTCTAGCCGTAAATTACGTGGCCCCAGACCGTCGAGTGGAGAAATTCGACCCATCAGAACGTAGTACAGTCCGTTATATGCTTGCGTTTGTTCGACCATATTGAGGTCTACCGGGGTTTCAACCACGCAAAGTACGCTGGCATCACGCCGATCAGACTGGCACCGTTCACAGACCGGCGTTTCCGTGTAGGTATTACAGCGTTCGCAATGCCGGATCCGATTGATTGCCGAATCCAACGCAAACCCGAGCCGAGCCGCACCTTCACGATCATGCTGCAAGAGGTGGTAGGCCATGCGCTGGGCTGATTTCGGGCCAACACCCGGCAAACAGCGCAGTGCTTCTATCAAGCTCTCAAGTGTTGCGGACACTGATCAAAAGGGCAGTTTGAAACCCGGCGGCAGGTTTAGCCCCGCCGTAAAGCCCGACATTTTTGCTTGGGAGGTTTCTTCAACACGACGCACCGCATCATTGACAGCTGCAGCTACCAGGTCTTCCAGCATTTCACGGTCATCCATAGCCGCCGGCTCAATAGCGATCCTGCGCACAACATGCGCACATGTCATCGTGACTTTGACAAGCCCAGAACCCGACTGACCTTCGACTTCGACATCCGCCAGTTCTTCCTGAGCTTTTTTCATTCGGTCCTGCATCTGCTGTGCCTGCTTCATCAGACCACCAAGACCGGCCATACCACCCATACCTCGCATACTTCAACTCCTGTTTTAGTTAAAAAGATCAATCCGTTACGGGACGAATGGATCCGTCTATGAGTTTCGCATCAAAAACATCAATCAGTTCCTGCACCACCGGATCACTTTCAATCGCTGCGACAGCACTGTTCTGACGTTCTTCCGCTGCCTCTTTTTTAAGGACCGCCGCAGTCACTCCGACCTGATCGACGACATCAAATCGGATGCGCAGTGGCTCACCCAGCAACTCGGAGAGCATTTGTGTCATACGCTGCTCCGATGCCGGCATTAAAAGCTGACGGTGGGTCGCGGGCAAATGAAGGACAAGCAGACCACCTTCAAACGAATGAAAGGCACTATGTTGTGCCAATTCGCGCGCCATGCCCTTTAGGCCAAGTTGATCAACGACACGGGGCCAGCCTGTCTGATCCAGTAGAGGCATCGAGACCGAGGCTCGCGGCATTGTCAAGGGCAAGATATCTGTTGGCTGCGGTCGCGTCTGAATTGGGGATACGGTTGCACTTTCTTGCCGCTCCACCGTATTTGGTTGCGTTTCCGATGCCGTAGCGACTTCTGGAACAGACACAGCTAAAGGTGAGGTGACAACATGCGCCTGACAGCCGGGGTGAACTGCCAACAGTCGCAGCATAGCCATCATAAAACCGTGAGCGGGATCAGGTGCAAGACGCAAATCAACTCGTGCTTTGGTCGCTACCTGATAGATCAGCTGGGCATAGCTCCGGTCGCATTGTTGCGCCATCTGATGCAAGCGTTGTGCATCGTCCAACCCAAGCGAGGAAAACTCCTGGGCACCATCTGCCGCTCCAAATTGCATCAATTGCAAGGCAACGGAAAGGCGCGCCAGATCATCCAGCGCTGCTTCAAAGGAGAGTGAAGCCGATGCCATTTGCTGTGTCGTAATTTGTAACGAAGCAACATCACCCCGAATGAGGCTCGAAAGAACATCCAGCATCCGCGAAAGATTGGACGTACCCAGCATCTGCGACACCTGATTAAGCTCGACCGTACCGGCACCGTGAGCGATTGCCTGATCGAGCAGCGACAAGGCATCGCGAACACTCCCACTTGCAGCGCGAGCAATGAGATCAAGGGCTTTCTGATCCGCATGCAACCCCTCACCCTGCAGCACATAGGCCAAGTGCGAAGCAAGCTGTTGAGGCGCAAGTTGACGGAGGTTGAACTGGAGGCACCTGGACAGTACCGTCACCAAGATTTTTTGCGGATCTGTTGTTGCCAGAATGAACTTGACATGAGCCGGCGGCTCTTCAAGCGTCTTCAGCATGGCATTGAAGGCATGTGCAGTCAGCTGGTGCACTTCATCGATCATGTAGACCTTGTAACGTCCCACGCTCGGTAGGAAAGTGGCCTGCTCAAGGAGCTGTACCATCTCGTCGACACCACGGTTCGACGCCGCATCCATTTCTATGTAATCGACAAATCGTCCCGCATCAATTTGCTGACAGGCAGAGCAAACACCGCAGGGTTTGGAAGAAACGCCCTGTTCACAATTGAGTGCTTTGGCCAGAATTCGGGCAATCGTGGTTTTTCCAACACCTCGCGTGCCAGTGAGCAGATAGGCATGGTGCAGGCGGTTGGCATCCAACGCATGGGTCAATGCACGGACTACCGCATCCTGACCCACCAGGGACTCAAACGATTTCGGGCGCCACTTGCGCGCGAGGACCTGGTAGCTCATGGTGCAATCTTGAAAATT
>JALRGK010000167.1 GCA_023253415.1 Rhodocyclaceae bacterium | reverse complement strand
TCACTATGCGCCAAATGAAGCGGTACAAAAAGCCTTAATCAAAGTGCATCGTGAAGATTTAGAAGCGGCAATGGTTTGTACAAAATCGGTAGGACCAGCCACACATCAACTGATCGTGTGAAACCATTATGCCCTGATTTCTGGAGGTTTTTACAAGTGTTTTCATGAATTTTTTCTGGGTAAGCGCCCTGTAAGCCTTGTCAGCTGGCCGTTTCAGCGTGATAGCCCGTTTGGCCTCGCACCAAAATCGTGACATGAGCGACATTGCCCATCCGAAAAATAGCCTTTGCCAACAAGGCGTTGCCTCTGCCTGTTCACAAACCAACTGATTGTGTGTGTGCACCATCCTGGTCCGTCACAAAAATTCGTGCAACGTTCTGCCGGGTCGCGCTCGACAATTCAGCCAACGGCATTTCTCTCAACATTGCAACGGTTTCGGCGATACGTACGAGCTGGGACGATTCATTGCGTTGACCGTGCCCCCAGGCGGGTGACATATCCGGCGCATCCGTCTCCAGCACTAGGGCTGAAAGCGGTAATGTCTGGAGCAGTGAGCGAATTCGTGAAGAGCCTTCATAGGTGCAACTGCCACCAAAGCCCAGAACAAAGCCCATGCGGATTAACTGCTCTGCCTGTTCACGGCTGCCATTGAAGGCATGTGCGATGCCGCCGGGAATACGTTGGGCAGTGCCCTGCACGCGTTTGAGCCGCTGAATCACCTCTTCAACAGCGTGTCGGACGTGCAGCACCACGGGTAAGGCATAGGTCGCAGCGAGATGCAGTTGCGCTTCAAACAAGGTGCACTGCGATTTGAAATCCGGCGCCCCTGCGTAGCGATCTAGACCGATCTCGCCAACGGCTACCGGCCTCGCTTCCCGAAGCATCCGTTCCAGCAAATCAAGATCCTGTCGATGGCTCTCGATGACGTAGAGCGGGTGTATCCCGAATGCCGGCAGAATGCACGGCCAATCGGGTCGTTCTGCAGACACCATGGCTAATGCCCGCACCGCATCGATGCCGGCCGCAGTCACTGAAGGATTAATACAGCAAACAACCCCGGCAGCCCGCGCCCGCTGCAATGCTGCATCACGATCCAGGTCGAATTCCGGCGCGTCCCAGTGTACGTGTGTATCAATCCAGGTCAGTGTCTGATCTGACATGGCCGCGGTCATCTAGTAGCGATACAGAAAGGGAAAATCCGTCTCCGGCCGACGCCCCGAGACAATGTCTGCCAGCGCCTTACCCGAGCCACAGGCCATCGTCCAGCCCAATGTCCCATGCCCCGTATTCAGGAACAGATTCGACGGCTGCGCATGTCCTATCAGCGGGACGTTCGACGGTGTCGCCGGCCGCAACCCCGTCCAATATGCCGGCGCTCCGATCGTGCGAAGGTGCGGAAAAATCTGTCGGGTACGTTCGGCAATCGCCGCACAGCGCACAGAGTTGAGCCCCATACCGTAACCGTTCATTTCGGCCGTGCCCGCGACGCGCAGCCGGTTACCCAACCGAGAAAACACGATCTTACGTCCGTCATCGGTCAGGCTCACCGTCGGCGCAAAGGACTCACCTTCGGCCAGCGTGAATGTTGCGGAATAGCCTTTGGCCGGATAAATAGGCACGGCCAGACCGAGTGGTGCTAACAGACTATTGCTGAAGCTACCGCAGGCCACCACAAAGGCATCAGCCTTGAGTTGTTCGCCGTTATAAAACTCGACACTTTCGATACGCGATGCATCACCACGTAAACGCGCCACTGGCCTACCCATCATGAATCGAACCCCTCGTTCACGTGCCAGTGCTGCGAGACGATCCGTGAATGTATGCGCATCACCGGACTCATCAGATGGCGTGAAATGGCCGCCGACGATCATGCTTCGCGCATCGGCGAGCGCCGGCTCAATACGAACGCATTCCGCTGCATCCACCGGTCGACGATCCAGGCCATGATCCCGCATGACAGCCGCCGCCATGGCCGCATTCTGATATTCGCGCTGATCCGTATAAAAATGCAGAATGCCCCGGGTAAGCTGATCATATTGCAGCCCGGTGTCTGCACGCAGCTGTTGCAAGCAGCTGCGACTGTATATGGCGAGGTTGACGATGGCGCGAATATTCGCGCGCGTTCGAGTTGCCGTACATTCACCCAGAAAACGGAGTCCCCAGCGGAACAACTCCGGATCCATGCGCCAGCGGAATAGCAGCGGCGCATCCTCACGCCCCATCCAGCGCAGAATTTTTCCAATCGCGCCGGGGTTTGCCCATGGTTCCGCATGTGACACCGAGATCTGGCCACCGTTGGCAAAGCTTGTTTCCTGACCTGCACCCGGTTGACGGTCAATCACCGTCACCTCATGACCTGCTTGCGACAGATACCACGCCGTGGAGGTTCCAACAACGCCAGCACCAATCACGATGACTTTCATGACACGCGCTCTTCGCTATCCCGGATACGAGAAATACGTGACACTTCGGGAATATGCCGCACACCCCGCATCACATGGGCCAGATGTTTACGATCTCGAACCTGCAACGTAAAGAACAATGTCGTATACATGCCGCCTGCATCATCCATGCTGATATGCACAATGTTGGAGTCGGCTTCGGCAATGGCCGCCGATATTTTGGCAAGCACACCGCGCTGATTCCGGATCTCGACGCGAATTCGCACATCAAATTGGCTGTTGATTTCCGGCGCCCATTCGACATCTACCCATTTCTGCGCATCCTGGCCGAGATGCCGCCGGATACGCAGACAATCATGCGTATGCACCACGAGGCCACGCATCGCATCCAGTGAACCAACAATCGGATCCCCGGGAATCGGTTGACAACATGTCGATAGGTGAACCGCCACGCCGTCTGCACCATTGATCAGCACCGGCGCACTCGCCGCCGTTGGCAAAGCTTTTGCCGGATCCAGACCGAGCAATTCCACCACCACATCACCTGCCGGGCGCTGGCCCGTACCAATCTGACTCAAGATGTGGCCCTCGGCCTGGGCGCCCGAGCGATCAAGCACGCGCCCCCAGCCGGCCACCGGTACATCCTGTAGTCGCTGGCCGTAGCGGGCCAGCTCGCTCGACAACATCCGTTTACCCAATGCAGCAGACGATTCATGATGCGCCGAACGGAGGAAGTGCCGAATCTTGCTGCGAGTACGGCCGGACTTCACAAACTTCAACCAGGCCGGATTCGGATTCGGAATCACAGCCGTCACGATTTCGATCTGATCGCCATTCTGTAATTCGGTCCGCAATGGTGCAAATTCACGGTTAATCCGAGCAGCCACGCAACGATTGCCGATGTCGGTATGAACAGCGTAGGCAAAATCCACGGCCGTTGCACCACGGGGTAGCGTCAGAATCTTGCCGTTCGGCGTAAATACAAACACTTCATCGGGGAACAGATCGACTTTCGCGTGCTCGTAAAACTCCGACGAGTCACCACTCATCGACTGCATTTCGACGAGCGATTCCAGCCATTTAGTCGTTTTGTGATGCAGATCATCAGAGAACTTGCCGGACTCTTTGTATAACCAGTGCGAAGCAACACCTTCCTGTGCGAGCCGGTGCATATCGCGCGTGCGAATCTGGATTTCTATCGGTGTACCGTACGGACCAATCAGCGTCGTGTGCAACGACTGGTAACCGTTGACTTTGGGAATCGCCAGGTAATCCTTGAACTTTCCGGGCAGCGGTTTATACAGAGCATGTAACGCACCGAGCGCCAGATAACAGCTGGCGTCATCCTCAACGACAACACGAAAACCATAGAGATCGAGCACCTGCGAGAAGGAGAGATGCTTCTCGATCATTTTCCGGTAGATCGAGTAAAGAGTTTTCTGACGACCAAACACCTCAGCCGTCACGCCCGCCTCCGCCAGTTTGTCTGACAGACTCGTCAGGATCCGCTGCACCATCTCTTTTCGGTTGCCACGTACTGATTTAACGGCACGGGCTAATACCTCATAGCGATGCGGGTAGATATTCTGGAAAGCCAGATCCTGCAGTTCGCGAAACAGCGTATTCAAGCCCAGACGGTTGGCTATCGGCGCATAAATCTCCAGGGTTTCACGCGCAATACGCCGACGCTTGTCGGGTCGCATCGCCCCAAGCGTCTGCATGTTATGCAAACGATCTGTCAATTTGATCAAGATGACCCGGATGTCACGAGCCATGGCCAACAACATCTTGCGGAAATTTTCCGCCTGCGCTTCATGCTGGCTGGCAAACTCCAACCGATCGAGCTTGGATAAACCTTCCACAAGCTCGGCCACGGGTTTGCCAAACTTCTGGGCTAACTCTTCCTTGGTAACGCCCGTATCTTCGATCGTGTCATGAAGCAATGCCGCCATGATGGCAACAGCATCCATCTTCCATTCAGCAAGCGCACCAGCCACAGCAAGCGGATGCGTAATATAGGGCTCGCCCGAGGTACGATTCTGTCCGCGATGGCATCGCTCGCTGAAAACAAACGCCTCTTCTACCCGCGCAAGATCCTGGGCGGATAGATAATCGAGACTGTCTATAAAGACCCGATAGGCTGGGTCATCCGGCAACAAGGCCGGCGGCAGATCAGGCGGAATGTCGGGGTTCAGCGGGGCACGCGCTTCCGTGTTCATGATGCGCCCTCAATTCCGCCTCGTTCATTCACTCAAGCCTGCGGACGATTGAGAACTTCAGCGCCCACCAAGCCTTCGGCGATTTCGCGCAAGGCAATCACCGTCGGTTTGTCACGCTCGGCCTCAACATGAGCCGTGGCGCCATTGGCCAGCTGGCGGGCGCGATACGTCGCAGCCAACGTCATCTGAAAACGGTTAGGGATGCGATGCAGGCAATCATCAACAGTAATACGTGCCATGGTGTTTTCCGTTCAAATTAGCGATGGAGATAGGAAGCCATCAGTGCCGCACATCGTTGCGACTGGTTAGCCAGTCGGACGCGTGCTGCCGCAAAAACTGCCAGCAGTTCGGCAAGCGCTTCATCCAGATTTTCGTTAATTATAACGTAGGGAAACTCGTTCAGATGCTGCAATTCCTCCCGGGCATTGGCAACCCGGCGGGCAATCACTTCGGACGAATCCTGCCCACGGCCCTGCAGACGGGTCTCCAGGACATCGAACGAGGGGGGGACGATAAACACACCCACCGACTCGGGGTAGACGCGGCGCACCTGCTGTGCCCCCTGCCAGTCAATTTCGAGAATCACATCGCGATCAGCAGCAAGAAGCGATTCAATCCCCTGGCGGCTGGTGCCGTAAAAATTGCCATGCACCTCGGCCGACTCCAGAAAGTCACCTGCAACTTGCATCTGCTTGAAGGTTTCGATCGATACAAAATGGTAGTGCACACCATTCTCTTCCCCGGGACGTGGCGCACGGGTTGTCGTTGAAATCGACAAGGCCAGGCGCGAATTCTGCGCCAATGCCATGCGCGTCAGCGTCGTTTTGCCCGCGCCAGAGGGCGCTGCAATCACAAAGAGGCTACCGGGACCGGCGGTTTGAGTCTTCTGGGTCATATCGTTCTACCTGTGTCGATTACTCGATATTCTGAACCTGTTCACGGATCTGCTCGATCAGTAGCTTGAGTTCCATGGCAATCGCGGAAACCTCGCTGCTGACGGATTTGGAGCCGAGGGTATTGGCTTCACGGTTCAGTTCCTGCATCAGAAAATCCAGACGTTTCCCTGCCTGGTCTGCCGTTGAGACAACCCGGTCCACTTCATCCAGATGCACTTTCAAACGGCCAAGCTCTTCGGCCACATCGGTGCGCACGGCATACAAGGTAAGCTCCTGACGAATGCGCTCATCTTCGGCGCAACCCATTACTTCCAGTAATTTGGCACGCGCCTTATCCGCAAAAGCCTGCTGCGCTGCCGGGACGAGGGGTTCGGCACGGGCCACGAGCACACGCATGGTGGCCGTCCGCTCGCGGATCAATCCCGCCAGCCGCGCACCTTCGCGCTGACGCGCCTCTTTCAAACCGGCAATCGCTTCGGTGGCCATACGCTGATACTCGGGCAACAGTGTTCCCCAATCTAGTGCAACCGTACGCACCACACCCGGCCAGCGCAACACATCCGATGTGCTCAATCCGCGACCGTCTGGAAATACTGACTGAACCTCCTGAGACAAACGCAACAATGCCTGCATGCGTTCCGTATCCAGGGTTTCTGTCGAATCTCCGGCCGTAAGAGACCAACCGGCCCGACACTCCACCTTGCCCCGCGCCAATTGCTTTGCCAGCAGCTCACGCAGGGGCATCTCGAGCTCGCGCAGCTCATCAGGAAATCGGAAGACCAGGTCGAGAAAGCGCGAATTCACGCTTTTGATATCAAAGGTAAGGGTTCCACCGGCGATCGGTCGGGTAACGGCGGCAAAGCCGGTCATACTGGCAATCATGCGGCAATCCTGAATCACTGAATTGGGTTGGAAAATCGTACAATGCCGACGAGTTTAAACGATAGGAAGCACTATGCGCCCGAGCCAACGACAATCTGATGAATTGCGACCACTGTCACTGACCCGCGGTTACACCGCCCACGCGGAAGGCTCGGTCCTGATTCAGGTCGGCCAGACACGCGTGCTCTGCACGGCCAGTGTAGAAACCTCTGTGCCGCCCTTCTTGCGTGGCAAGGGGCAGGGCTGGGTAACCGCAGAATACGGTATGTTGCCCCGAGCAACACACACCCGCTCTACACGTGAAGCCGCCAAGGGAAAACAAACGGGCCGCACCCAAGAGATTCAACGTCTAATCGGCCGCAGCCTCCGCGCTGTGACAGACCTCGTAGCATTAGGCGAACGCCAGATTACGCTGGACTGCGATGTCCTTCAGGCCGATGGCGGCACCCGCTGTGCAGCCATTACGGGTGCCTGGGTAGCTCTGCATGATGCCTGCGCCAAGCTGGTGGCCGAAGGCACGCTGCCCGCCAACCCGATTCGTGATCACGTTGCTGCCATCTCTGTCGGCATCGTCGATGGGGAACCGGTGCTGGATCTGGATTACGCCGAGGATTCGAATTGCGACACCGACATGAACGTCATCATGACGGGTAACGGTGGCATCGTGGAAATTCAGGGCACTGCTGAAGGCACACCGTTCAGTCGCCAAGAGCTCAATCAGCTGGTTGATCTGGCCGATGCCGGCATTCGTGAGTTGGTCGCAGCCCAAACGCAAGCCATCAAAGCTTAAGACATGAAACAGCTTGTTCTTGCATCCAATAACGCCAAGAAGCTCAAGGAGCTGGGCGCATTGCTGCTGCCGCTGGGGATCGACCTAATTCCGCAAGGCCAACTCGAGATTCCCGAGGCGGAGGAGCCCTTCCCGACTTTTGTCGAAAACGCTCTGGCCAAAGCGCGTCATGCCGCCCGTTTAAGCGGCTTGCCTGCCCTGGCCGACGACTCCGGGCTTTGCGTCCGAGCACTCGATGGTGCGCCTGGGGTCCTCTCCGCTCGCTATGCAGGTGAACCCAAGTCTGACGCCCGAAACAACGCCCATTTACTCGAGGTTCTAGGGCACCAAACGGATCGGGCCGCGCACTTCGTCTGCGTACTGGTACTAGTCCGCCACGCCAACGACCCGCAACCGCTGATTGCCGAGGGTAATTGGCACGGCGAGATTCTGGATAAACCGCGAGGCGAACAGGGTTTCGGTTACGACCCGCTCTTCTGGGTGCCTACGGCCGGCCAAACAGCGGCTGAAATGACCGCAACGGCGACCTGCTGATCGCGCAGGAAGCGGCCGGCGGGGGCAGGGCGATCCTGCGCCACGACCTGGCCACGCGCCAGACCAGGGTGCTGGCCGACCGCTTCGAAGGCAAGCGGCTGCTGGGCACCAACGACGTC
>JALRGK010000142.1 GCA_023253415.1 Rhodocyclaceae bacterium | reverse complement strand
GCTCGTCTGGCGCTGCTGGTGCTGTGTCATCGCGGTAAGCTGAACAAGGTTGACAGCCTCGAGCGGGCCGATATCGCCTGGCGGCAGATATTGGCCTTGCGTCTTGGGGCCATTCTGCACCGGTCCCGTCTGGAGAGCGGGGTCCCTGAGTTACATGCCTCCGAAACGGTGAATGGTTTCACGATTCAGATTCCCGCAGTCTGGCTGGATGAGAACCCGATGACCATGGCGGCGCTGCGCGATGAAAGCGCGATTTGGGAAGAGGCGGGTTTCCGTTTGCGGATCCGCGCGACGCGTCGATGATTCATTCGGGTGCCATTGATTCAGCCTGGCTGATCACGGGCTTTCTGATTGCCGGCTGGTGTTACGCGCGACTGCTGTTCCCCTGGAGACCATTACTTCAGGATCTCCGGATGCAGTGGCCGGCTTTGGTGATTGCGACACTCGCGTTACTGGTGCTCTGGCATATTCGTGCAACGGTTCTTAATGGCTTGAGCCTGCATTTGCTGGGGGCCATGTTGTGTACCTTGGTATTCGGGCCAAGATTGGCATTGGTGCCATTATCAACCGTGCTGGTGGTGGCAGAAGCGACATCGGGTGCCAGCTGGTGGACACTGGGGCTCAATGCCTCGCTACTGGTGCTATGGCCAATCGCCTTGAGCACGTTGATTTCGGTTGTGGTGCGTAAGCTACCGGCCAATATTTTTGTGTTTATCTTTGTCGGGGGCTTTTTTGGTAGCGCTGCGGTGGTCGTTTTAACCGGGTGGTTACTAACCTTGATGCTCTGGCTCACCCAATCCATGTCATGGGGGCCGTTGCTCGAAGACTATGGCATGTACTGGATGCTGGTCGGGTTTTCCGAGGCTTGGCTGACGGGCATGCTGCTAACGGTGATGGTCGTTTACAAACCGGATGCTGTGCGACTGTTTGATGCCGTGCGATATATTGATAACGCCTGACGGCTCAGATCGACAACGCCTGACGTGCACAGATCGATAACGCCTAACATCCCATGAAGCGTGCGCCGTATATTCGTTTAGCCCGGCTGGCCTGGCCGGTACTGATTGCCCAGTTGGCAACCATCGGCATGATGGCGATCGACACGGTGGTGGTGGGTCGTTCGAATACCGATAATCTGGCAGCGTTGGCCGTCGGTGCCAGTATTTATGTATCGCTGGCGCTCGCTTTGTCGGGCGTTGTGCAGGCGCTGCTTCCCGGGATTGCGCGCGCTGTTGGGCGTCAAGATGATCAAGAGGCCGGTCATTTGATGTATCAAGCCGTATGGCTGGTCTTGTTGCTGGCGTTGTTCGGTGATCTGATCCTCTGCTTTCCGGGCTGGTTGATTGCATTTGCCGAGTTGCCACCGCATGTGGAAGCACTGACCCGAACCTACCTGTTCATTCTGGCATGCTCTTTGCCGGCTTCGCTGGGCTACCGCGCGTTTCATGCCATAGCGGGGGGTATGGGGAAAACACGGCCGCTGATGTGGCTAAGTCTGGGGCAAACGACCGGGCATGCCCTGCTGGCACCGGTCCTTGTGGATTCGGTGTTGATCGGTTCGGTGAGCCTTGGTTTGGGTCTGGGGGTGGCCGGTGCTGCTTTGTCGCAGGCGTTGCTGGCCTGGCTGATTTGTGGCGCAGGCGTGCTGGTCTTGTTGAAGTCTGCGGTGTATCGCCCATTGCGAGTCGCTGCGCGTTTCGCACCACCGGATCCTGCAGCGTTACGCCATCTCCTGCGGGTTGGCTTACCGATGGGATTGTCTTATTTTGTCGAGATCACTGCTTTTACACTGATGGCCATTTTTATTGCCCGTCTTGGACCAGAGGTGTTGGCAGGCCATCGGGTCGTTGCCAACCTGTCGGCCATGGTCTACATGTTTCCGCTGTCCATCGGCACGGCGACCGCAGCATTGGTGGGTCAGTCGGCCGGTGCCGGACGGGAACCGGAAGCACGCGACATGGCCAAGGCAGGTTTCTGGATTGCTGGCGTAGGTTCGGGCATTCTGGCCATGCTGCTCTGGCAATTTAGGGATTCTCTGGCCTGGTTGGGTAGCCCTGATCCGGCCGTTCAGGGGGTGGCGATTGGTCTGCTTGCTTATGTGGCCGGTTATCAGCTGTTTGACGCAGCGCAAACGGTGGCTGCGTTTGCCCTACGCGGATATCACGTGACCTTACTACCACTGGGGATCCATCTCACTGCCTTCTGGGTGATTGGGCTCTTTGGTGGGTATTTACTGGCGTATGATGGTTTGCCGTTGATGGGCATCACCCCGATGGGCGCAGCTGGCTTCTGGTGTGCGGCGTTGGGCGCGACGATACTGGCGGCGATCGGCTTGGTGACCCTGTTGCACTGGGTTCAGCGCAACAGGTAATGTCGTTCAGCCGTTCGCCTTGAAGCGGTTATTTTTTGCGCGGTGGCATGACCGGTGGCCAGGAGCCGTCAGGCTGTTTGCAAAATCGGTAATAACCAGCGCTCTTCACGTTTTCCGCCACATTGACCATATGTACGACCCGGCAATCCGGATTCTTTTCCGGATCCGGGTAGGCGATCAGTGTGCCAAAGGCTCCCGTGCCCGGGTTATTCCATTTAACCTCGGTGCCTTCTTTGCCCTGTAGCACAGCATGCCCGGCTTCATTGAAGTACTTGGCATCCTGGTCTGTAAAGCGGGACATCGCCTGATCTGCCATAAAAGCCATATTGGCGGCCTGTAAGGCACCACTGCCCATGATCATCAGGGCAGCAGCAATTGCTTTAATGGACTGTGTACGCATGGTCTGCTCCACGTTGCGGGTTATGTTTTGGCGGATTAGCCACGTGTGCTGGCTTGGCTGCCGACTTCCGTTAGTGTCACCGGGGGCAGTTGTTGCCAACCGGGTTTGCGGTGCTCAGCAATCACGGTGGTGAAGACACCGCCGCGCACGTAGAACTTGGCGGTCAGGCGCATGAAGCGCGGGGCCGTGGCAGCGACGAGGTCGTCAAGAATGCGATTGGTAACAGCTTCGTGGAACGCACCTTCATCGCGGAAGCTCCACATGTAGAGTTTGAGACTTTTCAGTTCGACACACAGTTGGTCAGGAATGTAGTCCAGGACGAGTGTGGCGAAGTCAGGCTGACCTGTTTTAGGGCAAAGGCACGTAAATTCAGGGATTTCCATGTGAATTGTGAAATCGCGCTGAGGAGTGGGGTTCGGAAAGGTTTCCAGGGTCTTGCTCGGTTGGGTGCTCATTGGTGTTCTCGGATGTGTTTGGGGCTTTGCAACTGATATTATAAGCAGCCTTTTTCGGCAGTTCAGCGCCATTTATTGGCGGCGTACCCGAATAGTGCCGGGATTTATCCGGACAACCCCTTTTTCCATGCATCCGTGACCGGGTGCATCACTGACTTTATGCGACTGACCAAGCTTAAACTTGCCGGCTTCAAATCCTTCGTAGACCCCACCCAGGTGGAATTGCCTGGCCAGCTGATTGGTGTGGTGGGGCCGAACGGTTGTGGTAAATCCAATATTATCGATGCCGTACGCTGGGTGCTGGGTGAATCCCGGGCGACCGAATTGCGCGGTGAGTCGATGCAGGATGTGATCTTTAACGGTACAACGACCCGTAAGCCGGTATCCCGCGCCAGCGTGGAAATGGTGTTTGACAACAGCCTGGGCCGGGCGGTCGGTCAGTGGTCGCAATACGCCGAGCTGTCGGTAAAGCGTGTGTTGACCCGCAATGGCCAGTCTGATTACTTCATCAATAACCTCAAGGTGCGTCGCAAAGATGTGACGGATCTGTTCATGGGGACGGGCCTTGGGCCACGTGCCTACGCGATTATCGGGCAGGGTACGGTGTCGCGGATTATCGAAGCGAAACCAGAAGAACTGCGCGTTTTCTTGGAAGAAGCGGCTGGCGTCACGCGCTACAAAGAGCGCCGTAAGGAAACCGAGGGCCG
>JALRGK010000130.1 GCA_023253415.1 Rhodocyclaceae bacterium | reverse complement strand
ATGTGATTCTGTTAGGGGAAATGCGAGATCTTGAAACCATCCGGTTGGCACTGACTGCGGCAGAAACGGGCCATCTGGTGTTGGCCACGCTGCATACGGCGTCAGCACCGCAGGCCATTGAGCGCATTCTGGATGTATTTCCCGGCGAAGAGCGCGATCTGGCCCGCACGCTCTTGGCGGATGTGTTGCGTGCCGTGGTAGCGCAGCAGCTGGTGGTTCGGTCCGATGGAGAGGCTCGGAGTCGGATTGCAGCACATGAAATCCTAGTGGCCACACCGGCCGTTCGCAATCTCATTCGCGAGAACAAAACAGCACAGCTGGTGTCCGCCATGCAAACCGGGCAGCAGTTCGGAATGCAGACGATGGCGCAGAGTCTCGAGAGGTTGGGGATAGTTGCTTGTTAAAACAATGGGATGGGCCGCTCTTCGTGGGTGGTGGGTAAAAATTAAGGGCTGATCGCAGTTGCGATTTCTCGACTGACCTGATCAAAAGCCCGGCTTTGTGCGGCTACTAATGATTCAAAGCCTTCGCCATGGACACGTTCATGCACAACTGAACGACCCGTGACCTCCTGCTTCTGTTTGCGAGTGCTTACGGAAGCCCTTGCTGCTTTATGATCGGCGCTATCGACAGCCGGTGCTTTTGTAGTCTTTGGCTTCACCCTCCACAAGACATCGATCGTTACGCTCTCGCCTAATTTGCTGTCGATGTTTTGGACATCCATGACAACCTGGTAATCAAAGTCGGTGGATAAAGACTGCGTATAGCTCCAGACATTAGGCGTTGATAAATCACGCGCCAGGTCGGCGGCGACGACACGTTCGATATCGCTTTTGAGGGAGCCGGCCCAACGCTGATACTCATAAACCGTGACTTGATTGTTGCTGTTCTTAACAACAAGTTGTGGGTTGTCTACAAGCGCGGGTACGGTGACGGGGCCGACGATGATGCGTGTTGCATGACGCATGGCAGTTGAGGCGGGTACTTCTGGCGCGCTGAGCGTGTAATAACTGTTTTTGGGAGAGCTACAGCCTAAGAGAGCAGCGACTATGCCGACTAGGGTCAAAAGGGTTTTCATTATTTTGATTCCTCTGAAGGCTTACCGAAGATAATCGATTGCGGCTGTTGATCCAGTGTGTCGGCGAGTTTTTTGAGCGAACTTGCAGCCTTGGTCAGTTCACGCAGTGTGTCACGCATATCCATCTGGAGCGGTGAGTCGCTTGCCACCAGCTTGTTGATGCCGGGAACCGTCTCTTCATCAAGTTTCTTGATCAGTTTGTCCGTGTTTTTGACGATACTGGTCACTGATTTTTCTATTTCATCAAAGCCGCCCGGGATAGACGGTAACTCAAGCGGTTTCTTTTTGGTGTCAAGAACATATTTCGGCGCATCGGGGAAAAAGTCGATGGCGACATACTGTTGCCCTGTCAGAATGTTTCCGCTGCGTAGCTGTGCGCGCAAGCCCCGATCAATCATGCCCTGGAATCGTTTGAAACGCTCTTCGTCATTCTTTGGTGCCGGGAAAGGGGTTCCGTTGGCTTGCGTGCGCAGGTGTAAACGATCAGGGTACATGTTCATGACGACCGGCTGAACGATCGTAAAGTCCTTCGGGTCAATCAATGTCGACACACTTAAGACCTCGCCGATGATGACGCCGCGGAACTCTACAGGCGCACCGACAGAAAGGCCTCTGACAGATTGTTTGAAATTAATGACATAACGCTCTACCCGGGCGTCCGGGTGCTTCATCGCCAATTCTTTTGTTGGGAATAGCTGGAATGGTGTGTCCGTGGTCGCTTCTTGCGGAGTGGTTGTTTCAGTCAGATTGTTTGCTGCATCGTAAGAAGGCGGTGCGCCTTCGAAAGCGATGCCGCCAGCCAGCACCGAAATTAGGGATTCGGTTTGAACGTTAATCCCCCCTGCACCAATTGAGACATCAATTCCGCTCGCATTCCAGAATCGTGTGTCGTTGGTGACAAAGCGATCATATGGCGCATGAATAAAGACCTCGATAGAAACACCTTTACCGTCTTTGTCCAGTTCATAGGCAACCACTTCGCCCACGGTCAACTGCCGGAAATAGACCGGAGTACCAATATCGTGCGATCCCAGGTTGGGTGCGCGAAGAATGAACTTTCGGCCTGGTGTGTCTTGGGTGAGGATAGGAGGGATTTCTAGGGCCGCAAAATGGTCACGAGATTCTGTAGAGCGGCCTAAATCTGCCGCGATATACGAGCCACTAAATAAAGTGCCAAGACCAGAAACACCACTTGCTGTGATGCGGGGCTTCACAATCCAGAAACGGGTGTCTTCCCGCAAGAAGTCGGTGGCTTTTCTGTCGATCTGAACCGTGGCGATGACCTCCTTATGGTCTTCAGAAAGATCAACTGTTTTTACCACACCAATCACAACGTCTTTGTATTTAACGAAGGTTTTACCGGCTTCCAATCCGTCGCCGGATTTGAAGGAGATGGTAATCGTCGAGCCGCGTTCAAGAATGACTTTGACACCTAAGCCAATGCCTACGAGCAAAGCTAATATTGGAATGATCCAGATAAAGCGAGAAGACCAGTTTCGTGGCTGCTTGGCGATGGGTCGAGGCAGATTACTGAATCCTGGATCAGGATTTGCGTCAGAGGACATGATTTTCCTTGGCGATTTTCTGTGCTTCTTCCGATTGATCTGTGGACTCCCAGAGGAAGCGTGGGTCAAAACTTTCAGCAGCAAACATGGTCAACACAACCACGGCACCAAAGGCGAGAGCGCCAGCGCCAACGTTGATAGACATAATGTTGCCAAACTGTACAAGCGCCGTCAGCATGGCTGCCACATAAATATCAATCATAGACCACCGTCCGACGGCTTCCAGAACTCGGTACATTTGCGTACGGATCTTGGGTTTCCATACGGAACGTCGGCGTACAGAAATCAGTAGATAGGTAAGCGTCAGCAGTTTGGTAATGGGAATCAGAATGCTGGCAATAAAAAGAATAATGCTTAACGCTTGTGAGCCCGAAGTCCATAAGTAAATGACGCCGCTCATGATCGTGTCATCTTCGGTGCCTGTGAGCGTGTTCGACTCCATCACGGGTAGCAAATTTGCAGGGATAATGAGCACGTAGGCTGCAATGAGCAGTGCCCAGGCACGGTTGAGGCTGTCAGGCTTGCGAAAATGGAGTGATAACCCGCAGCGACGACATACGAGCCCATGTGCATCCGGTGATAGCTTGTGTGCTAGCCCGCACCCGTGGCAGCCTACGATATGCGCCGCTGCGCCTGTGATAATGCCTTGGCTGTTCATTCCAACAGCTCCGCTTGATCCCAAAAGGTACGGGAATCGAAATTGGCAGCGGCTGCAGTCAGTGAAATCATGAGTAGCACAAAAGACCACAAGGCAATCTCAGGCACCACGGTAGCCATGGCATGTAGTTTACTGATGGTTACGAGCAGGCCCAGCATAAATACCTCTACCATTGCCCACGGTTGAGACAGGTGCATGACTCTGAAGATGAACGCCATTTTGGGGGGGCGGAACCCGAGGCTCACAGGGAGCAGCAAATAAATGAAGGCACCAATGACCAATGCAGGCATCAGGAAGGTAGTGAGCAAAACCAGGAGTGCAACCAAGGGCATGTCATCATGAGATAGCATGTTGACCATCCCTAGCAATGACGTTGAACTCACTAGGCCTTTAGAACTTAAGCCAACAATCGGGAACGCATTGGAAATGATGAAAAGGATAGCCGCGGTCATCGAAAACGCCAGACAACGCTTCAATCCTTCGGGTTGGTAGCGATGCAGAACATCGCCACAACGTGGGCAAATGACCATGTCGCCAGACTTCACTGAAGGCTCTCGTAGCAGTAAATCACATTCGTCACAGACAAGTAGAGACTTCATGGTCAGGCCTTTAGGTCAGGTATCCGCTGGCTTCTGCCGCCGGTGAAATCCGGCCACCAGATCAATCACAAACATTCGGCATTCTAGAGCACCGTTCTTTAGCGGGAAGCGGCGGCGGGGTTTGAGGCCGAGGCCTTTCGTCAGTTCGAGATCGGCGGTAAACAGTGCTGCAGTCCAACCCGTAAATTGTTGCTTGAGGGTACGGCCCCATTCCGGGTATTCGGCCTGAAGTGCTTCTTGTTCAGAGAGTCGTACACCGTAGGGGGGCTTGCTGACGAGCAGGCCACTGGTGGCCGGGGCGCCACGGCCAACGAAGTTGCCTTGTTCGAGCGTGACGTCTGCCAACAGACCAACCTGTTCCAGGTGGCGACGGGTGGCGGCAATGGCACCAGGGTGGGCATCACTGGCAAATAATGTCTGGTGCAGTAGTGGGCGGACGGCTGCACGGGCTTCGGTACGCAGTTTGGTCCACAGTGCGCGATCGGCGTCGGCCCAGCGTTCGCAAGCAAAACGACGGTTAAGGCCCGGTGCGCGGTTGGCGCGCATCCAGGCGGCTTCGATGACCAGGGTGCCACTGCCACACATGGGGTCGAGGAAGGTGTCGTATTTCAAATTGCCGTTGTCACCGATGTCGTTCCAACCCGCCAGAGCGACAAGGCCGGCAGCCAGGTTTTCTTTGAGCGGGGCTTGGCCGGCGGCGCCACGGTAGCCACGTTGCCAGAGCGGGTCGCCCGAGCTGTCGATATAGAGGGTGGCGGTGGTTTCGGACAGGAAGAGCTGGATGCGCTGATCGGGATGGTCGGTGCTGACGTTGGGGCGACTGCCACGGTCGGCACGGAATCGATCGCACACGGCATCTTTGATGCGGAGTGTGACGAAATCCAAGCTTTTCAGCGGTGACTTCACGGCCGTCGTTGCTACTTTGAAGCTTTGACTGACATCAAACCATTCATGCCAAGCGATTTTGCGGGCCATCTGATAGAGATCGTCTTCTTTCTGATAGGCCCCAACGGCCAGGCGAACGAGGATGCGCGAGGCAAAGCGCGAGTGCAGGTTGGCACGGTATAGGCTTTCCCGGGTTGCGCGGGCACGAACGCCACCGCCCACCTGTTCGACCTGGGTTAGACCGAAGGTGTTGAATTCGGCCACCAGCAGCTCTTCGAGGCCGCGTGGGCAGGGGGCAAAAATGTGCATGAGGTACTTTCGTTAGAACGGCTTGAGAACGACGAGGAGGGTGATGATCGTGAGAATGAGTACGGGAATCTCATTAAACCAGCGATACCAGATATGGCTGTGCGTGTTTTGACCGGCGGCAAACTGGCGGTACAGGTGACCACAATAGAAGTGATAGCCGAGCAAAAACACAACAAGCAGTGTTTTCGCGTGCAGCCAGCCACCGGCAAACCCGTAACCGAACCAGAGCCAAAGCCCCAGCACAACGGCACCGATGCCAATAGGGGTGACAAATTTGTAGAGACGGCGCGACATGCCGAGCAGTCGCTGGTATTCGGCCGATTGTATGTCAGGTACAGCGGCGAGATTAACGTAGATGCGCGGCAAGTAGAAAAGGCCGGCGAACCAGCTCACGACAAGAATAATGTGAAAGGCTTTTATGGTCAGCATGGGGGCACCTTTAGTGTGGCGAGGAAATCATGCACCGTGGGATAACGGAGCCGGATACGGAGTTCTTGGAGCAGTCGTTTGTTATCGAGCCGGCGCGATTCTGACATGAACGAGTAAAGCATGGGGGAAACCTGTGCCTTGAGCTCGGTGCGCGGTAGGCGCTGCGGTCGGGCGAGGCCGGCAGCATCGGCAACGGCATCGAACCAGTCGCCCATTTTAAGGCTGCTGCAGTCGCTGGCGTTGACGGCGCGGAGTGATTTGCCCCGGGTGAGGCAGAGCCAGCTAATGCGAGCCAGATCGTCGGCATGAATATGGTTTGTCCAGGTATCGTCGCTGGCTTGCAGGGCAGCTGTGCCGGCTTTCAGACGTTCTACGGGGAGCCGGTTGCCGGCATAAATGCCGGGTACGCGCAAAATGCTTCCGGCGTTGCTACTTAGGTCTTTAGTGGCGCTTATCCGAGATAGGCGTCGGGATCGGGTACGCGTTCTGACCCAGTGGCGCAATGTGGCTTCGGCGGCGGCACGGCGTTGGCCACGAGCAGTCTGCGGGTTGATGGGGCGTGTTTCATGAACGAACGCGCCCTGGCAGTTGCCGTAGACACCGGTGGTGCCGATGAGTACCAGTCGGCATGGTAGACTCCTGGCACCATGGAGTGCTGCCATAAAGCGGTTGAGGCGCAGGTCTGTGCGAGCTTCGGCAGATTGGTTGTCTGCCGGTGGCGCTAGGTAGATAACCTGGGTTGCCAGACCGCGCAGCCGCTTTAGGCTGGCCCGGTTGTCCAGGTCTGCGGTGATCGGGGTGGTGCCAAGTGCTCGCCAGTTTTGCCAGACAGTGCTATCCGGCGCGTGCCGTAACAGTGCACGGATCCGGTAACGGTTGCCGATGTCGGTCGCAATGCGTGCGGCAACGTCACCGCAACCGGCCAGCAGTAGGCGTGGTCGGCGAAAACGGCGTGGCACTGC
>JALRGK010000077.1 GCA_023253415.1 Rhodocyclaceae bacterium | reverse complement strand
CCGATGCGGTGGACGCGGTTTCCGGTTTCAGATTCGGATTGCCGAAGTAGCCGTTACCATCACCCACGAAGTTGTTCATGACCGCGGCCATGTTCCAGGCGGACCAGCTGTACAGCTCATACAGGCTGGGTGCTCGTACCTGACGCGCCAGACCCAACTGCATATCCTGCTTCTCGCTGTGTTTATAGCTGGTGGTCAGGACGACATCGACATCGTTGAAGGTGGCGCTGCGGCTACCGTTGTTGAACGCCGCTGCATCGGTCGTTTCATTACACATCCCCGTACCGGTTGCACAGCCCATAGTCGGCATGGCATAGCCGGTCGTCGTGTTCGAGCCGGCCGTGCCGCCCGCGAGCGCTGAGGGTGCGTAATTCAGGTTGTAACCGTGCACATTGCCTGTTGATGCATTGATGAGGGAATAGCGCACACCCAGCTCTGACTTCACGTCCTGCGTAAAACGCTGCTCCCATTCGCCAAACACCGAGGCAATCTGCTGTAATCCACCATTGATGTTCTGGAAGGTATATGGCGACATACCGCCTGTACCAGATTGGGGCCACCAGTCGTTCAGGTAATAGCGCTGCCATTCGGCACCTGTCCGTAACAGCGAGGCCTCGGCGATATTGATATCGCCCTTGACCTTGACGCCGGAGGTGTTGCTGTTCGTATTCATCGGCATGCCCAGCGTGCCGTTACCGTAATAGAACTGTTTGTCAGGACCAAAGTTCATCTGGTGATTCAGCTGCTCGTAGTAGGCCTGTGCTTCCAGCTTGCCCCAGTCGTAACCACCCCAGTATTGCAGGTTGTAGCGGTTCTGCTGGTTACCCGTGAGATCCATACGCTGATTCACATAGCCTTCGTATGGAATATCCTGCCAGCTATATTTAAGCTGGACCGTGTGCTTGTCGCTTTTCAACGCCAAAGCAACGGCCTGGTTGGTCGACTCATACGATGTCGAACCTACCATATTGCCCGGCAGGATTTGCGCTGTCGTCTGGTTAGTGACCGAACCACTGCCCGTGGTGCCATAGGTAGGCTGCCCGGTGTGGAAGGCACGCGCTGCCGTATAGTTATTCGCCGAGGAGGTTGAACCTGTGTAATTAACGCTGATCCAGTCCGTCGCCGCTGTCACACTGAGGTTAGCGCCAATGTTGTTGTTATTGGTGTTGTAAAAGCCACCGACGTTACCCGTGATGAGGTTCTTGCCTTCTTCCGCAAATATCGGCTGACCAGTGCTGGCTACGACCGCACCACCAATACTATTCAACCCAATACTGACTGGCTTATAGCTTTTGTAAACCTGCAAACTCTGGATGCTGGACGGATCCACATACGAGAGCGGCGTGTTCATGTGGTTCGGGCACGCCGGTACGGCATCCACGCCATCCACCAGCACATTAATCCGCTGATCTGCCAGGCCACGAATCACGGGGATGCTAGAGACCGCACCACCAACCTGGAAACCCACGCCCGACACATTGGTCATCAGGGTGGCGGTATCCACATTGGCGGCTTTCTGGATGGCCAGCTCTTTCCCCACAACAACCGCATCGGCGTCGTAACGGGTGGCGGTGACATCCACATTAACCGGTTCGGCGGTGGTTTCCTGTGCCCACACAGGCGAACAAGTATAACCACTAGCAAAAGCAAAACTCAGGGCAAGCGAGAGGGGACGCAATACAAACCCACAGGGCTTGCGTATCAATAAACGAGACTTCATCAACAACTCCAATCAGACAAGTGCTGCTGCAGCGGTCTCTGGCCTGGAGGCCAGGCGCGCAAGCAGACACGATCACACCGGCATACAAGCCGGCAGCTCAGGTCGGATTACAGTTGTGCGGGGGGCCCGGTGGCTGGTTCAGACCAGGCCCGGGTGAGGTAAACGGCCGTAAAGACCAGTTGGCCGACTTCGGCACCAGCAGCCTGGTGCACCTTGAAGTCAAACATGGTCGGTGGGGCAATGCCCGTCTGGCTCATCAGGCAAAGGGGGCAGTGACCACCGGATTTGGCCTGGGTATCCGAATCGGCATCCTCACTGGCCATCCAGACTTTGCTGCTGCCTTGCATGGTACAGATGGTTTCCCAGCTGCCATCACCGGCGGCGGCTTTAGCCTGCGCCACTGGCATGAAGATCACCATCGCTTGCCAACAGACGGCCAACACCAACAGCCAGCGACTCAGTTTGGACTTGAGGCGCTGGTGCGCAAACATCGGCAGGAAGGGTTGGAATGTGGCGTTCATAGACAATACCGGTCGGTATTATCTATGAGTAAGCCCTTGATTGCCAAACAGACTGCCCCGAATTTGATCTAGATCAAATTCTTAGACTATTTTATGCAGGATCTCAGTAGCCCCAACCGCCATAACCATAGGGGCCATAGCCCGGACCTGCCATCATGGCGTTTAGCTCAATGGCATCAGCCACGTTATTAATCGCTTGTACCTGTTGCTGCTGCGCAAGGACTTTCTCCCGCTCATTGGCCACTTGCAAATCTTTATCCAGACCGGGGGCATTGGCCGGTCGTGGAATCGTTACACTGTAATCGGCACTGAGGCCCTGACATAGGGCAGTACTGTCAGGCGATGCGGCTTCAGCACCACTGGCCCACTGTGCCGTGAACCCCGGCGCCATGTAGCAGCCGTTAGCGGCCTGCGGGAAGCCCCGCGCCGAGTCTTTGGTCAGGGTGATGACGAGCGGCGCTTGTCCCAGTGCCTGTTTGTTGCT
>JALRGK010000061.1 GCA_023253415.1 Rhodocyclaceae bacterium | reverse complement strand
AAAGCTGCCAGCGACCACCTGGTCCGTGCGTGGCATCACACCTATGGGCTGCCCGTCTTAACGACGAATTGCTCTAATAACTACGGGCCGTATCATTTCCCGGAAAAGCTCATTCCGCTCTGCATCCTCAACGCGCTGAACGGCAAACCGCTGCCTATCTACGGTGACGGCCAACAGATCCGCGACTGGCTCTACGTCAAAGACCACTGCAGTGCCATCCGCCGTGTGCTCGAAGCGGGCAAGCTGGGTGAAACCTACAACGTCGGTGGCTGGAATGAAAAAGCCAACCTCGATGTAGTGCACACACTTTGCGCCATCCTTGACGAACTCAAACCGCGTGCCGATGGCCAGAGCTACGCCACACAAATCACCTTCGTTCAGGATCGCCCGGGTCACGACCGCCGCTACGCCATCGATGCGCGTAAGCTGGAAAAGGAACTGGGCTGGAAGCCGAAGGAAACTTTCGAGACCGGTATCCGTAAAACCGTACAGTGGTATCTGAACAACCAGCAGTGGGTCGATCACGTGACCAGCGGCGAATACCGCAGCTGGGTTGAAGCCCACTACGCCACGGAAGATGCCTGAACGTATTTGAGTATAGCCATGGGCTTTTATAAAAAAATCCTATTACTGGGTAAAGATGGTCAGGTTGGCTGGGAGCTACAGCGTGCGCTGGCGCCTCTGGGTATTCTGACCGCGCTGAATCGTGCGGAATGTGATCTGGCCGATGCATCGCAACTGCAGGCCGTGCTTGAACAGCATGAACCGGAAGTCATCGTTAATGCCGCAGCCTATACAGCGGTCGACAAAGCAGAAGAAGACCGCGACAACGCACGACGCATCAATGTAGATGCCGTTGCCGAATTGGCGCTCTACGCCCGTGAGATGGGCTCGCTGCTTGTGCATTACTCCACCGATTACGTTTTTGATGGCACGAAACCCGAAGCGTATGTCGAAGATGACATCACGAATCCGCTATCCGTGTATGGCCAGACCAAACTGGCGGGAGAGAACAGGATCCGTGATGCGCTATGTCGCCATCTTATTTTTCGCACGAGCTGGGTATATGCTGCCCGCGGCGGTAACTTTGCTAAAACCATGCTGCGTCTGGCCCAGGAACGGACAACGCTGAACGTCATTGACGATCAGATTGGCGCACCGACCTCCGCCGAACTGATTGCCGATGTGACGGCGCACGCAATGCGCGATGTGCTTTCCGGCCGTGCACCGGGCGGTACCTATCACTTGGCGGCTGCTGGCGAGACTAGTTGGTATGGCTATGCCAAACTTGTGACCGACTACGCTCGGTCACAAGGTGTGACGCTGGCACTGCCACCGGGTGGCCTGAAACCAATTCCAGCGGCAGAATACCCCCTGCCGGCCAAACGACCGCAGAACTCCCGATTAAATACACATCTTCTCGAGCGTAGCTTTGCGTTGAAGCTACCGTGTTGGGAAGACGGGGTTCGGCGTGTGCTGAATGAATGGCAATCGAACTGAATCTGCATTTAGAACCTCATACACAATCACAAAAACACCATGACCAAGATCGATTTTTCCAAGACCCGCCTACTCGTTGTCGGCGATGTCATGCTGGACCGCTACTGGTTCGGTGAGGTCTCCCGGATTTCGCCGGAAGCGCCAGTACCTGTGGTGCATGTCCACAAGGAAGAAGTTCGTCCGGGTGGTGCTGCTAACGTTGCACGCAATATTGTGGCATTGGGTGGTCAGGTGTCCCTGCTCTCCGTGGTGGGCACCGACGAGGCCGGCCAGACATTGCGTGGTTTGCTGGAAGAGGCGGGGGTTGCGACCGGTTTGCATGACGATGCCAACATCCGAACCACGGTCAAACTCCGCGTCCTGGGTCGCCAGCAACAGTTGCTGCGTATCGATTTTGAAACGGCGCCTTCGCACGAAGTACTGCAGGCCAAACTGGCTGACTTTGAACGTCAGCTACCTGATCATGACCTGGTCATCCTGTCGGATTACGGTAAAGGTGGTCTAACCCATATCACCCAAATGATTGACATGGCCAAAGCCGCCGGTAAACGTGTTCTAGTTGATCCGAAAGGTGATGATTATGCGCGTTATGCCGGCGCCAGCCTGTTGACGCCCAATCGCTCTGAACTGCGTGAAGTGATCGGCAAATGGGAAAGCGAAGCCGATCTTAAGACCAAAGCTGACGCCCTGCGCGACAAGCTAAACCTGGAAGCGCTGCTGCTCACCCGCAGCGAGGAGGGCATGTCGCTCTTCCGTCCGGAAGGTGTGTTTAATCAGGCCGCCAAAGCGCGTGAAGTGTTTGATGTTTCCGGTGCCGGTGATACCGTCATTGCCACGTTGGCGCTGATGCTGGCTAGCGGTGCCGATTACCCGGAAGCCGTGCGCGTCGCCAACCTGGCCGCCAGCATCGTCGTTGGCAAACTGGGTACTGCCGTCGTCACCCGTGACGAACTGCAGCAGGCCCTCTAAAACTCGCATTTGCAGAATCCTCGGAGAACATCATGGCAGTCCTCGTTACCGGCGCAGCAGGTTTTATCGGTGCCAATATCGTCAAGGCACTCAATGAACGTGGTATCACCGACATTATTGCCGTTGATAACCTGACCAATGCCGCCAAGT
>JALRGK010000204.1 GCA_023253415.1 Rhodocyclaceae bacterium | reverse complement strand
GTAACGACCCGACCGCACCGGACCGGCGTCGCCGGGGATCGTCGACTGGAACACGACGAAGAACCGGGTGACCCCGCCTTCGACTTCCTCCTCGATGACGACGTCGGCGAGGTCGAGGGCGGTCTGGGGGCGGGCCTGCGGCGATCTGGCTGATCAGGTGATCGGGCAGGGCGCGAATGACCGGCTGGGTGTCGGGTGTGGCGAGGTGGTTCATCAGCGGGATTATAGTGGGATCGGCTAAAATGTCGGACTTCCTCCCCGATTTAAAGATTGGCACCCGTTATGGAATGGCTTGGCTCACTGACTGACCTAGTTCTGCATCTGGACAAACACCTGCTGTTTTTTGTGCAGCAATATGGTGATTGGGTCTATGCCTTGCTGTTTGTCATCATTTTTACCGAGACTGGTGTGGTTGTTGCCCCGTTTTTACCGGGCGATTCGCTGCTGTTCGTGGCAGGTGCTCTCTGTGTGACAGAAGGCATGAGTCTGCCGCTGCTGATGGTGCTGCTGGTGATTGCTGCCATTCTGGGTGACGCGGTCAACTATTCGGTCGGCCGCTGGTTCGGGGATGCCCTGATGAAACGCACCCGCCTGATTAGTGCCGAAAAGCTGAAATACACCCAGGATTTCTTTGAAAAGCATGGCCCTAAAACGATTGTCATTGCCCGTTTTTTGCCGATTGTGCGCACCATGGCGCCGTTCGTTGCCGGTTTCAGCGGTATGCAGGCCAAGCGCTTTCTCACCTATAACGTGACAGGCGGCATCCTCTGGGTTGTCTCTCTGACGGTTGCCGGGTATCTCTTTGGCAACATTCCCTTTGTTAAAAACAATCTGACAGCGGTGATCGTGCTGATCATCTTCCTGTCGACTCTGCCGGTCATCATTGCCTACCTGAAGGCACGCGCCTTGCGGAAAACTGATGAAAAGGCAGGCCACTGAGGTATGAGCGTTGCAAAAACCCGCTGCGTGGTGCTGCTCTCCGGACGCGGAACGAATCTTGCAGCGATTTTGAAAGCGGCGCAGGCGGCCGACTACCCCGCGATGATCGCTGGGGTGGTTGCCAATAAAGCGGATGCACCTGGTTTGCAGCTTGCCCGGGCTGCGGGGCTGCCTGTGACGGTGGTGCCCAATGCCAATTACCCGGATCGTGATAGCTACGATGCTGCGCTTCAGGTGGCGGTGGACGCGTATGCGCCGGCCCTCGTGGTCTTGGCTGGCTTTATGCGGATTCTTTCGCCCGCTTTTGTCAACCACTACGCGGGGCAGATGATCAATATCCATCCCTCGTTGTTACCGTCTTTTACGGGCTTGCACACGCATCAGCGCGCACTGGATGCCGGTGTACGTATTCATGGCTGTACGGTGCATTTTGTGACCGCAGAGCTGGACCATGGGCCGATCATTGCCCAAGCGGCTGTAGCGGTGCATGCGGATGACACGGCAACCACGCTGGCGGCCCGTGTTCTGGCGGAAGAGCATCGGATTTATCCGGCGGCGATCCGCTGGTTTGCCGAGGGTCGTCTCCGGATTGCGGGTCAGCAGGTGGTGCTGGCGGATGGGTTGTCGAATAACGTTGCATT
>JALRGK010000184.1 GCA_023253415.1 Rhodocyclaceae bacterium | reverse complement strand
GGTCCTGATCGCGCTGCAGATTCCGGCCTTCGCCGAAAAACCAGCCCCGGCAACGCAACCAACGACGGGGCTGCCGATCCAGGATCTTCGCACCTTTGCCGAAGTCTTCAACGCCATCAAACAGGGTTATGTCGAACCTGTTGAAGACAAGAAGATGATCAGCAACGCGATCTCGGGCATGGTCACCAATCTCGATCCGCATTCGACCTACCTCGATGCCGAAGCCTTCAAGGAATTGCAAGTCGGCACCCAGGGTGAATTCGGCGGCCTCGGTATCGAGGTGGGCATGGAAGATGGCTTCGTGAAAGTCATCGCCCCGATCGAAGATACGCCCGCCGCCCGTGCCGGCCTGAAGACGGGTGACCTGATCGTCAAGATCGGTGACACCTCGGTCAAGGGTCTGACACTGAATGAAGCGGTGAAGAAGCTGCGCGGCAAGCCCAAGACCGACGTGACACTCACCATTGCCCGCAAGGGCATGAGCAAGCCGCTGGTCGTCACGCTGACCCGCGAAATCATCAAGGTGCAGTCGGTCAAATTCAAAATGATCGAACCAGGCTATGGCTACATTCGTATCACCCAGTTCCAGGAAAACACCACGGCAGCCCTAGCCAACGCCGTGAACCAGTTGTATAAGAACGGCCCATTAAAAGGCCTGATTCTGGATCTGCGCAATGATCCGGGTGGTTTACTCAACGGCGCCGTGGGTGTGTCTGCCGTCTTCCTGCCCGCGAACGAGCTCGTCGTCTCAACTGACGGTCGCGCCCCGGATGCCAAAAACAAACTTTATGCGAAGCCCGAGGACTACCAGACCGGCCGCGAGGATGAACTACGTAACCTGCCGGCCGGTATTAAAACCGTCCCAATGATCGTGCTCGTCAATGGTGGTTCAGCCTCGGCCTCGGAAATCGTCGCCGGCGCCCTGCAGGACTACAAGCGTGCCACCATTCTCGGCACCCAGACCTTTGGCAAGGGTTCGGTACAGACCGTACTTCCGTTGCCTGGCAACACCGCCATCAAACTGACCACAGCGCGTTACTACACCCCTAAAGGCCGCTCTATTCAGGCCAAAGGCATCGAGCCTGATGTGGAAGTTGAAGAAACGCCCGGCAGTAAGAAAAACGGCTTGCGAGAAGCAGATCTGGGCGGTCACCTGGTCAACAATCAGGAAAAGGATGCAACGTCGAAAGACGCCACGGATCGCAAGATCGACAAACCGAATGGCAAAACCAACGGCAAAGATAAAGATAAGGATGAAGACTTCTCCGGTCTCGCCATTGCCGACTACACCACCGCCAAGGACCGCCAATTCGTCGAGGCCATCAAACGTCTGGGCGGCAAGCCTCCCGTTGCCTTGAGCAAAGACGCCAAGGACAGCAAGTCGGCCACGGACGATGCTGCAGCGACCGGCAAACCGGCACAGTAACCTTATGAATGACCAGCAACTGCTGCGCTATAGCCGGCATATTCTGGTCGATGAAATTGGCATCGAAGGCCAGGAGAAGCTCCTGGCCGGCCATGCGCTTATCATCGGCGCCGGTGGCCTCGGCTCTCCGGCTGCGCTGTACCTAGCCAGTGCCGGTGTCGGCACCCTCAGCATCGCCGATGGCGATACCGTCGAGATTAGCAACCTGCAACGTCAGATCCTGCACACGGATGCCCGTATTGGCGAGGCAAAAACGCAAAGCGCACAAACCGCCCTGCAGACCGTCAACCCGGAATGCCATATCTTATCTTTGCCACGGCTGGAGGGAGATGCACTTTTTGATGCGGTCGACACCGCCGATGTGGTTCTTGATTGCAGTGACAACTTCGCCACGCGCTATGCCTTGAATCGTGCCTGTGTCGCCCTCAGGAAACCGCTTGTCTCCGGCGCCGCCATCAAACTCACCGGTCAACTCTTTGTGGTTGATACGTGTCAACCAGAGACCGCCTGCTATGCATGCCTGTATCCCGAGGAAGGCCAGGATGAAGAACTGCGCTGCGCTACTACGGGTATTCTTGCCCCAGTGACAGGTGTTATTGGCTGCATGCAGGCGATTGAAGCGATCAAACTCATCGCTGGCTTTGGGCAACCTGCCACAGGGCTGCTACAGCGATATGATGCCTTGACCGGCACCTGGAGCAGCAGCCGTGTTATCAAAGATCCTGCTTGCCCTGTCTGCTCTTAACCAAACTCCGCATTTTTTGCGGAGTTTAACCGCGCCATTCTCCGCAACAGCAAACAATTCAATGAGTTGCTTATTTTACGGGTCTAGCGACGATGCGGAGATTGGACCCGATCATGCGCACGTCCTGGAACTTGAGCTCGACCTTCTGATCCAGTGCGGTCAGATTCAGGTCGTCGAACCAGCCCCGGGCATCGCTACCCAGAAGACAAGAGGCCATGTAAACCAAGATCTCATCGATCAGCCCGGACTTCAGAAAGACGCCGCTGAGCCGTGGCCCACCTTCAACGTGAACTTCATTCACACCGCGCGCTGCCAGCACTTTCAACAACGCGGCAACCTCAACCCGGCCGTCGGCATCCGGAACAACCACAACCTCCGCCCCCGCAGCTTCCAGCGCACGGGTTTTAGCAGGATCTGTTGAGGCTGTTGCAATCAGGCAGCCGCCCTGCAAAATTTTTGCGGTCACAGGCATGCGCAGATGGCTATCGAGTACCACGCGCAACGGCGGCGTTAATGGCAACGTTTTCCCGGTACCCTGAGCGATCGGGCCCGATACATCACGCACGGTGAGCTGAGGATCATCGGCGATCAATGTGCCAACCCCTGTGATGATCGCCTGTGCACGAGCCCGGAACCGGTGGCCATCTACACGAGCCTCCGGGCTGGTAATCCACTGGCTCTCGCCATTCGCTAATGCACTGTGGCCATCCAAGCTACCGGCCATCTTCAGGCGCACCCAGGGCAACCCTGTGCGCATGCGTTTCACAAAACCCACATTCAAGGCTTCGGCTTCAGCCGCCATCAATGGGGCGGCAACCGCAATACCGGCAGCCTGAAGCAGCGCAAAGCCCTTGCCTGCGACCAGCGGATTGGGGTCTTCCATCGCAGCGACAACACGGCACACACCGGCTTGAATTAAAGCCTCGGCACACGGTGGCGTTTTACCATGATGCGCGCAAGGCTCCAGCGTCACATACGCGGTAGCGCCTTTCACGTTCTGGCCGCGACGTTCGGCATCTTGTAACGCCATCACTTCCGCATGGCCTTCGCCCGCCCGCTCGTGCCAACCCTCTCCGATGATCTGGTTGTCCTTAACCAGCACGCAACCCACACGTGGGTTAACGCCGGTGGTGTATAGGCCCTTCGCCGCCAGTTGTAGGGCACGTGCCATCCACGCACTATCGGTAGCGTTGGGTGTGTGAATTGTTGATTCGGGCATGACCCGTTTCTTCGCTGCGTCGGTCAGGCGACCGGTGAAATCTCGCGAATGACTTCGGAGAACTCATCGATATCCGTGAAATTCCGGTACACCGACGCAAAGCGGACATAGGCCACCTTATCGATTTTTTTGAGCTCGCGCATCACCAGTTCGCCCACTTGCTGCGACGTCACTTCACGCTCACCCAGCGCCAGTAGCTTTTCTTCGATGCGGGAAACGGCCGAGTCGATGGCTTCAGCCGTCACCGGGCGCTTACGCAACGCCAACTGCAGCGATGCCACCAGTTTGTCATGGCTAAACTCGGTACGCGAACCATTACGCTTCACGATAAAAGGAAACTGAATTTCCGCCTGTTCGTGTGTGGTAAAACGCTTCTCGCACTGACCACAACGTCGACGACGGCGAACAATGTGCCCTTCTTCGGATTCACGCGTCTCAACGACGGTGGTGCCGTCCGCACTACAGAAGGGACACTTCATCCTACCGCGTCCTTTTTGAGCTTGCCCGAGTTACTGACCGTAAACCGGGAAGCGCTTGCACAGCGCCGACACCTGCTCACGGACCTTGGCCAGAACGGCCTCATCGGTCGGCGCGTCCAGCACATCGGCGATCAGGTGCGCAATCTGCTCGGCTTCGATTTCTGTGAAACCACGCGTCGTCATTGCCGGTGAACCGATACGGATGCCTGAGGTGACAAACGGCTTCTGCGGGTCGTTCGGAATCCCGTTCTTGTTGACGGTAATGTGCGCACGACCCAGTGCGGCTTCGGCTTCTTTACCGGTAATGTTCTTGTTGCGCAGATCCAGCAGGAAGACGTGACTCTCGGTACGACCCGATACCACGCGCAGACCACGCTCTTCGCCCAGCACACGAGCCATCACACGGGCGTTGTTGAGCACCTGTTCCTGATAATCCTTGAAGCCCTGGGTGGCAGCCTCCTTGAAGGCGGTAGCCTTGGCGGCGATCACGTGCATCAGCGGGCCGCCCTGCAGGCCCGGGAAGATCGCGGAGTTGAGCGCCTTCTCGTGCTCGGCCTTCATCAGAATCACACCACCGCGCGGTCCGCGCAGGGTCTTGTGCGTGGTCGTGGTCACTACGTCTGCATGCGGCACCGGATTCGGATAATAGCCCGCAGCGATCAGACCCGCGTAGTGCGCCATGTCCACCCACATGATGGCGCCGACTTCCTTGGCAATCTTGGCGAAACGTTCGAAATCGATACGCAGCGCGTAAGCCGACGCACCGGCCACGATGATGCGCGGTTTGTGTTCACGGGCCAGCTTTTCGACCTGGTCGTAATCAATCTCTTCTTTTTCATTCAGGCCGTAGGACACGACATTGAACCATTTGCCGGACATGTTGAGCGGCATGCCGTGGGTCAGGTGCCCCCCTTCGGCCAGGCTCATGCCCATGATGGTGTCGCCCGGTTTGGCAAAAGCCATCAGCACGGCCTGATTGGCTTGCGATCCTGAGTTTGGCTGTACGTTGGCGGCATCGGCACCAAACAGTGCCTTGAGGCGATCAATCGCCAGCTGCTCAACCACGTCCACATGCTCGCAACCCCCGTAGTACCGCTTGCCCGGATAACCTTCGGCATACTTGTTCGTCAGCTGCGAACCCTGCGCCTGCATCACCGCGTAGGAGACATAGTTCTCCGAGGCGATCAGCTCGATGTGATCTTCCTGACGGCGATCTTCAGCCTCAATGGCTTTCCAGAGTTCGGGATCAACTTGCTGCAGGGTATCGCGGGCGGAGAACATAAGAAACCTCGAAAATCATGAAGGGGATATCGTCACAACGCCACATCTCAACAGATGAGCGCAGCGGGCGCGGCAATCAGGCCAAGTTCGTGATTTTACAGGATTTCGTCGAGGCTGGCGTCAATCAAATGCTCGGTTTGCCCCCAGGCCACCATGGTCCAGTGCAAATGGCCCTGATTGATATCCAGATCCAGCCAGTTCATTCCGGCATTCGGAATCGGCGCATCACGCGGCCCTGTCAGTTCACGCCCCATGGCCCGACGGTACAGGACGTCCAGCACGCCGCCATGCGTCACCAGAATCACCCGGTCTCCACCATGGGTTTTCACAAGATCCATCAGGTAATTTTCAATTCGCGACACCATGGCCACCAGAGGCTCGGCAGCCCCCGGCGCAGCCGCCAGATCAGCTCTAGACACCAACGCCTCGTAGTCCCGGGGTGCGAAAATCGCGGCGTCCGCAGGCGTCTTACCTTCAAAGTCACCATAATGCCGCTCGCGCAGCGCCGGTGCCAACTCGACCGGTAGCGCGAGTGCTGCACCAACGGCTTCTGCTGTTTGACGGGCGCGCAGCAGGTCGCTGCTGATCACGGCAGAAAAGCACGACTGCCGGTGTTTTTCTTTCAGATACGTACCAGCGGCGCGGGCCTGGGCCAACCCCAACGCATTCAACGGAATATCCTGATGACCCTGTAATCGGCGTTCCGCATTCCACGGCGTTTCGCCATGGCGCACAATGCAACAGCGCATCTCAGGCCCCTGCCACCATCATGCGGTCGATGAGAATCGCACCGGACTGTTTGGCGCTCCGCGGCAAACGGTCTTCGGCGATCGCCACAATGCCCGCCAGCATTGATTTCAGATTACCGGCAATCGTAATTTCTTCCACCGGATAGGCGATTTCACCTTTTTCAATCCAGAAACCAGCCGCACCGCGCGAATAATCACCGTTCACGTAATTGACGCCCTGCCCCAACAGCTCGGTAATCAGCAAACCGCGCCCCATGGTTTTTATGAGTGCCTTCAAATCAGGGTGGGTAGCGCGCACATCACGCATAAACAGGTTGTGGCTGCCACCGCCGTTCGCGGTCGGTGCCATACCCAGCTTGCGGGCACTATAAACGGACAGGAAGTAACCATTCAGGACGCCAGCGCTGATGACATCACGGTCGTACGTGGGCAGTCCGTCACCGTCAAACGGTGCACTGGCTTGCCCACCTCGCAACAGTGGCCGCTCTTCAAGAACAACGAACTCAGGCAAAATCTTCTGCCCGAGCGCCCCCTCCAGGAACGAGCTGTGGCGATAGAGCGCCCCGCCAGAAGCGGCATGTACCAGATTCCCAACAATGGTCGAGGCAATCGGCGCTTCAAAAATTACTGGCACTTCACCCGTCGGACACTGTCTAGCACCCAGACGGGCTACCGCCCGCTGGGCGGCCTTAAGCCCAATATCTGCAGGTACGGGCAGATGAGCCGCATCGCGGACCGACTCGTACCAGTCATCGCGCTGCATCCCATGTTCGTCCGCTGCAATCAGCGCACAACCCACGCTATGACGGCTGGTCGGATAGCCCCCCATAAAACCCAGGCTGTTCGCCATGATGAAATGCCCTTGATGCGTCGACACCGAAGCGCCTTCGGAGTTCTGGATTGCCGAGGAATACGCGAGACCCGCCGCTTCGCAGGCCTCCGCTATGGCTACGGCCGCATCGACCGTTGGCGTCCAAGGATGAAACAGATCCAGGTCTGGCACAGATCCCGTCATCAGCCGATCAACCTCGGGCAACCCTGCACACGGGTCTTCCGCCGTAAAGCGCGCGATATCCAGCGCCGCACTCACAGTAGCCTTCAGTGCATCGGCCGAAAAATCACTGGTCGCTGCGTAACCCTTACGCTGACCCAGATAAACCGTCACGCCAATCTGCTTGTCGCGGTGGTGCTCAATGGTTTCAACGTCACCCTGACGCACGTTAACGCTCTGCCCAAAGCCTTCCGATACCTCGACTTCCGAGGCTGAAGCGCCCCCTTGACGAGCCAGCGCCAGCACATCACCGGCAATCTGTTCCAGTGCGGCATGGCTGTGGGCGAATAAAGGTTCTTGGTTAACAGTGGCGTTTTTTGTCATCGCAAAGATTCATGAATAGGATTGGCGCTCGGTTGGTATGATAGCGGCAATATCGCACGTCATGCTTACGCCAAACCACGAGTCGCCATGCCTTTCCACGCCAGCAAGCCCCCCAGCCACTTTCATACCCGTCAGGGTCAGGTCGTCGTCAATGCCGAACCACCCCCCCAAACGGAAAGCCGTCGGCGCAGTAAAACCAAGGCCAAGGAAGAGGTAGAGGCCTTACAGGAGCTGGGCAAGCGATTGGTCGGCGTTGGTGCCGACCGCCTGAAGAAACTCGACATTCCGGAATCCTTGCGTGATGCCGTGCTGGAAGCCAAAAAGATCAGTTCGCATGGTGCCCTACGCCGCCAGATGCAGTACATCGGCAAACTGATGCGCGATGTCGACACTGACCCGATCCAGGAAATGCTTGACGAACTTGACGGCATCTCCAATAAAGCAAACGCCCGCTTTCATGCGCTTGAGAAACTACGTGACAACGTGCTGGCGAATGAGGATGTTATTACTACATTGAAGAACGATTACCCGGAGATGGACGTCTCGGCACTGCGCACGCTACGCCGTAACGCCCTCAAGGAACAGGCAGCACATAAGCCACCCAAATCCTACCGGGCCATCTTCCAGTTTCTGAAAGCCCTCGACGAACCAGGCTCGACAGAACCAGCCGCGCTCGATACCGAGACCAGTGGCAACGACCTCGCCGATTAAAAACGGGGGCCCGGGCGAGCAATCCCGTGCGCTGCAACCGATTCGATAAAAGCCAGGGCCAACGCCGCACCAAATCCCGTTGTCTCGGTCCCCACAGCGCCTAGGCCACCCTTGCAGGTTGCTGCAGACAGATCAACATGTAACCAGGGTGTTTCACCGACAAAAAGCTGGAGGAAACGGGCTGCCAGAATGTGATCCGCCTCACCATCGAGGGTGCATTGCTTCACATCTGCCACCAGACTTTCAAGCGCACTGTCATAGTCGTCCGGCATCGCGAAAGACATCAACCGCTCCCCCGTTGCTGCGGCACACGTCTCCAGACGGCTCGCCAGAAAGGCCTCTGACGCAAAAAAACCACTCATCCGGTTGCCCAACGCCGTCGTCATGCTGCCGGTCAGCGTTGCAAAATCCATCACCACATCCGGCTTTAGGGCCGCTGCCAGTGTCAGCGTATCAGCCAGCACCATGCGGCCTTCGGCATCGGTATGCACGATTTCAATCGTGCGCCCGTTCAGCGCGGTCACCACATCGCCCTGCCGGTAGGCACCCGGGCCGATGTCATTACGCGACAAGGCCAGCCACGCATCCACCCGAACGGGCAATTTCAAACGTGCCGCCGCCTGAATCACAGACAACGCCACCGCCGCACCCGCCATGTCTTCATGCATACCCGCCATATAACGGGCAGGCTTCAGATTATGGCCACCGGTATCAAAACAAATGCCTTTGCCGACCAACGCCACAGAGGGTACGGTATCAATTGCGGCCTTACTCTTCGCGCCCGGCCTAGGCCGAATGGCACTCTTGGCCGTTTTAACCGTCGGGCTGTAGCTTAAATGAATAATCGCGGCATCCTGCTCGGGGCTACCTTGTGCCACGGCCAGGAACGCTCCCGCCTGAAGCTTCTTGAGACGCCCCACATCATAGACCTCGGTGCGAATGCCTAGGCCTTTAATCTGCGACGGCAACAACGCACGGAACGAGCCCGGTGTCAGCTGGTTAGGCGGCAACACACACAGGGCACGCGTCAACACGTTAGCCTCGGCCCGCGCCAGAGCCCCAACGAGCTGCTGCTTGAGAAACGCCTGATCACGCGATCCGGCCCATAACCGAATCTCGGACACCTTGGCGGCTTTTGCCGCCACTGCAGACTTGGGTGTCCTGGTCACAAGCACTTTTTCCGCGGTCACGGTTTTTGGTAAAGCAACACGGTTAACAGCAGCCACATAGGCCGCCTCCGGCAACACTCCGGCGACGAAACCGGCGGATCCATGGAAGACAATATCCAACTGCGCCGGTTGCTCCGCCAGCAGACCTGCAAGCGCCAGACGCAACTGCTGATGGATTTGAAAAACCGGGGCATCCATATCCAGAGCCAACCAACGAACCAGCCCCCCACCGGCCAGCATCGCCTCCGGCACTACAGGCTCAACCGGGATCGCACCGTTAGCAGCGCCCACCCGCAGCATTGCCCCGGGTTTCTTTTTCTGCCGCGCCAACACGCGTTTGAGCAAAGTGGCGCCCGGTAGACCCGTGGGCAACTCGCCCCCCGCCAGCAAAGATGCTGGAAAGAGCACCAAGACATGCGTCAATCCGTTAAGAACACTGTCTTTCAACTTGCCATCGGCCAACACGACTTTAGGCAACATGGGCTGCCAATGGGCTGGCAGCGCCGAACTGGCAACGCGCTTACGTGGTGGCGTCGATTTACTCGATGGTCGAGCAGAACGGAGATGGGGTGTACTGGTTGGCATATTGGAGGGCTTTCGGAGATTCCGAGGGTAGAAATATGCGATGATTATAGGGTTTAGACCCGCAAAAAAACGGATTTCGCATGCAGACTTACCTGAACCTAATGCAACACGTGCTGGATCATGGCCACGTCAAAACCGACCGCACCGGCACCGGCACGCGCTCGGTATTCGGCTGGCAAATGCGCTTTGATCTCGAGCAAGGGTTCCCGGTACTAACCACCAAGAAACTGCACCTGCGCTCCATCATTCACGAACTGCTCTGGTTCCTGCAGGGCAGCACCAACATTGCCTATCTCAAGGAACACGGCGTTTCTATCTGGGACGATTGGGCCGACGAGCACGGTGAACTGGGTCCCGTCTATGGCAAACAATGGCGTCGTTGGGAAACCGTCGTACCCGGCAAAGAAGGTGCCCCCCCCACGGTTCGCACGATTGATCAGATCACGCAGCTCGTTGAAGGCCTCAAGAACAACCCGGATTCACGTCGCCACCTTGTCTGCGCCTGGAATCCCGGCGAAGTCGACCGCATGGCCCTGCCACCCTGCCACGCGCTCTTCCAGTTTTATGTGGCACCACCCGCGCCGGGCGATGCTGACCCGCGTCCGCGCCTATCATGCCAGCTGTATCAGCGGAGCGCTGACATATTCCTCGGCGTGCCATTCAACATTGCCTCCTACGCACTACTGACGATGATGATTGCCCAGGTGTGCGGCTATCGACCTGGTGAATTCATTCACACGCTGGGTGATGCGCATCTGTACAGCAACCACCTGGAACAGGCCAAACTGCAATTGAGTCGCGAACCGCGTAATTTACCCGTGATGCGCATCAACCCTGAGGTCAAAGATCTGTTCGCCTTCCGTTTTGAAGACTTCTCGCTTGAAGGCTACGATCCACATCCACACATTGCCGCGCCAGTGGCTGTCTGACCGGCCGGATAAAACCGTATGAGCCGCGACATTACACAAACCCCCGCCTGGTCACGTCTGCGAGACGCATGTGACCGCCTGTCGACGACACATCTGCGTGAACTCTTCGCCAACGATCCAGAGCGCTTTCCACTCTTCTCGCGTCAGACCGATGGCTTATTGCTTGATTTTTCCAAGCAGCGACTGGACCAGGAGGTACTGCAGCACCTGGTTTCACTCGCCGAAGCCGCCGATGTGAGCGGTTGGCGCAAACGTTTGTTTGCGGGGGACAAAATCAATGTCAGCGAAGAACGTGCCGTACTGCATCCAGCACTGCGCCATCTCGCTGACACCGCATTTCCATCCGGAGAGCTCGATGTCATGCCGGAAGTGCGCAAGGTGCGGCAGCAGATGGCTGCCATCGTCGAGCAATTGCGCAGCGGCAACTGGAAGGGTTACACCGGCGACACCATCCGTCATGTCGTTAATATCGGTATTGGCGGTTCGGATCTCGGACCGAAGATGTGTACCCGCGCCTTGTCGGCTTTCGCGCACCCCGGTCTGCACGTGCATTACGTTTCCAATTTGGATGGTGCACACCTTGCGCCGCTACTAGAAACCCTCGATCCACGGACAACGCTGTTCATCATTGCTAGCAAGACGTTCACGACGCAGGAAACGATGATTAACGCAGCCAGCACCCGCAACTGGATGCTGGCGCATACGGGTTCCGAAGAGGCGCTGGCCAAACACTTTATCGCCGTATCAGCACACCCCGAACGCGCGGCCGAATTCGGTATTCCACCGGCACAAGTATTGCCCATGTGGGACTGGGTCGGTGGACGCTATTCCCTGTGGTCAGCCGTAGGGCTCCCTTTAGCCATCAGTATCGGCATGAGCGGCTTCGAACGACTCCTGGCCGGTGCCCAGGCCATGGATCGTCATTTCTGCGAAACACCGCTGATCGACAACCTACCCGTGCTACTGGCACTGCTCGGCATCTGGAACACCAATTTCCTCGGCGCCAATACCTCGGCGATCGTTCCCTACAACGAATCATTGCGTCACCTGCCCGGCTATCTGCAACAGCTGGAAATGGAATCCAATGGCAAAACCGTCAATCGCGACGGCCAGCCGCTCACCTGCCCCGCCAACCCCATCGTCTGGGGCGAAATCGGCGCCAATGGTCAACACGCATTCTTCCAGCTACTGCATCAGGGTGGCTGGCTGGTGCCCTGCGACTTTATCGCCACGGCGCTTAGCGACTACCCGCTACCGGGGCACCAGGCACCACTACTCGCCAACTGTTTCGCACAAAGCGCCGCACTGGCTTTCGGCAAAACAGAAGCAGAAGCACGCAGCGAACTTGAAGCCGCCGGGCTCCCTGCCGCACAACGTGAGGCGCTGCTGCCGCACAAAGTCTTTGCTGGCAACCAGCCCTCGACCACGCTGTTGTTGCCACGCCTAGATCCCTATCACCTGGGCCTGCTACTGGCGCTCTACGAGCACAAAGTATTCGTTCAGGGTGTGATCTGGGGCATCAACTCCTTCGACCAATGGGGCGTCGAGCTGGGCAAACAACTGGCCTCACGCGTCCTGCCTGTGTTGAATGGCGATGCCGACAAAACAACGCTGGACGCTTCCACCCGTGGTCTGATTGACTGGACGCAGACAACCCATGGCTGACCTGATCTATCCGAATCTCGCCCTGATCGTTGCCGTTGCCCGCAACGGAATCATCGGCTGCACCAACGAGGAGGGTCGTGGCGCACTCCCCTGGCATCTCCCCGAAGATCTCAAGCATTTCAAAGAAACAACCAGCGGCCATCCCATCATCATGGGACGCAAAACCTGGGAGTCTCTGGGGCGCCCACTGCCCAATCGACGCAACATGGTCATTACCCGACAAACTGGCTACCCGGCGCCCGGGGCGGAGGTATTTGGCAGCCTCCCGGAAGCGATCACTGCAGTCGGCGACACCCGGGCCTTTGTCATCGGTGGCGCCGAGCTTTACCGCCAAGCCTTGCCTTTAGCCGGACAACTGATCATGACCGAGGTCGGAATTGACGCTGAGGGCGACACCACGTTTCCGGCCATTAACGCCGCCTGGCAGGAAACTTCTCGCACAACGCACATCAGCAGCTCGGGGATTCCCTATGCGGTGGTGCATCTGATTCGCCAGCCGGCTTAAGCACCCCCTCCCACTTGGCGATCACCGCGGTCGCCACTCCGTTACCCAGGACATTGGTGGCCGAACGCGCCATATCCAAAAAGTGATCGACCCCGAGAATCAAGAGCACCCCGGCCTCGGGAATGTTGAAATGTGCCAGCGTCGCCGCAATCACGACCAAAGAAGCACGTGGCACACCGGCAATCCCCTTCGATGTCACCATCAGCATCAGCAACATCACGAATTGCTGGCCCAGGCTCATTTCGATGCCATACACTTGAGCAATAAATAGCGTTGCGAACGTGCAGTAAATCATCGAGCCATCCAGATTGAACGAATAGCCCACCGGCAACACAAACGATGCAATCTTGTTCGGTGCGCCAAAACGCTCGACCTGTTCCAGGGTCTTCGGATAAGCCGCCTCCGAGCTTGCCGTCGTAAAAGCCAGCACCAATGGCTGGCGCAGCATACCCACCAGAGTGAGCACGGATTTGCCGAGCACCAGCGAGCCCATCAGAACAATGACGACCCAGAGCGCCAGTATTGCTGCATAGAACGACAACATGAATTGTGCGTAGGTCGCGAGAATGCCCAGGCCGCTCTTGGCAATCACCGCCGACACTGCTGCAAATACGGCAACCGGTGCAAAGTTCATCACCATCGACGTAATGCGCAACATCAGATGCGAGAGCATATCGAGGTTACGGAAAAATTCTTCAGCCCTGGGGCCCAGATGTGCCCCCGCCAAGCCAAAGAACACCGCAAACACAACGATCTGCAGAATCTCGTTTTTTGCCATCGCGTCAATAATGCTGACCGGAAACACATGGTGCAGAAAATTAGCCAACGGGTTCCCCGGTGCGGCCAGCCCCGTACTCGCCGATGCGGCAGGCACCTCAAGGTTGACGCCGGCTCCGGGCTGCAACAAATGCACCATCAGCAGCCCCAACAGTAACGAAAGAAAGGACATCATCAGGAACCAGCCGAAGGTTTTAGCCCCCACCCGACCAATCGTCTTGCTATCGCCCATACTAGCAATGCCTACCGCCAGGGTTGCGAACACCAGCGGCGCGATGATCATCTTGATCATGCGCAAAAAAACATCCGTCAATAGCGAGACATTTTCGGCATAGGTCACCGGAAATGCCGTGCCCGCGCCGAGTTGATGAACCACCGCACCCGATACAATCCCGAGCACCAGGGCGCCCAGAATAAACTGCGTCAGACGGCTAGTTGACGCCATCTGACCACCACCGGCGCTCATCCCCATATTTAGCGCACGCAGTCGACGTAGTACGCCGTCTTGCCGTCTTTTTCACCTTTCACAAGACCGTGTACATCCGTCTCAAAACCCGGGAAGCGTTCGTTGAACTCACGGGCAAACTGCAGATAGTTCACAATCGTCTTATTGAAGCGCTCACCCGGAATCAGCAATGGAATACCCGGTGGGTACGGCGTCACCAGCATGGCCGTAATGCGGCCTTCCAGATCATCAATGTGCACACGCTCGATCTCTCGGTGCGCCATCTTGGCAAATGCGTCCGCAGGGCGCATCGCCGGCACCATATCCGACAGATACATCTCGGTCGTCAGACGTGCCACATCATTGGCCTTGTATACATCGTGAATCTGTTGGCACAAATCGCGTAAACCAACGCGCTCGTATCGCGGGTGCTTCTGGCAGAACTCCGGCAGCACCTTCCAAAGCGGCTGGTTCTTGTCGTAGTCGTCCTTGAACTGCTGCAATTCAGTCACCATGGTATTCCAGCGGCCTTTAGTAATGCCAATGGTGAACATGATGAAGAATGAATACAGACCGCACTTCTCGACAATCACGCCATGCTCGGCCAGATATTTGGTCACAATGGCCGCCGGAATGCCGATCTCTTCAGAGAATGCGCCATCCACGTCCAACCCCGGCGTAATAATCGTCGCCTTGATCGGATCGAGCATATTGAACCCATCCGCCAGCTGGCCAAAGCCGTGCCAACGCTCCCCCGGTTTCAACATCCAGGCTTCGCGCTCTTCAATACCTTCTTCCGACAAATCATCCGGGCCCCAGACCTGGAACCACCAGTCGTCGGCGCCGAACTCCTCATCGACCTTGCGCATCGCACGACGAAAATCAAGAGCTTCTGCAATCGACTCTTCAACTAAGGTTGTGCCGCCGGGCGACTCCATCATCGCTGCGGACACATCGCACGACGCAATGATGGCGTACTGGGGGCTAGTCGAGGTATGCATTAAGTAGGCCTCGTTAAAGCAATCCCGATCGAGTTTGCGCTCTTGGGCATCCTGCACCAAAACTTGGGAGGCTTGCGATAGGCCAGCAAGCAACTTATGGGTGGACTGGGTCGAGAACAATAGGCTCTTCTGTGGACGCTTGCGATGCTGCCCGATTGCATGCATATCTTGATAGAAGGGATGAAAGGCCGCATGCGGCAACCAAGCCTCATCAAAATGCAAGCTGTCGACCTTGCCATCGAGCATCGACTTAATCATTTCAACGTTATAGACAATCCCATCATAGGTGCTTTGGGTAATGGTTAAGACCCGTGGCACAACATTTTTATCTTTAATGAAGGGGTTGGCTGCAATTTTTTTCTGGATATTGGCCCACTCAAACTCTTCCTTTGGAATCGGTCCAATAATGCCAAGGTGATTACGTGTAGGCATCAAGAAGACCGGGATTGCACCCATCATCATGATCGAATGAATCACGGACTTATGGCAATTGCGATCCACTAAAACAACATCTCCAGGAGCAACGGTTGAATGCCAAACAATTTTGTTCGAGGTCGACGTACCATTAGTAACAAAAAATAAGTGATCCGCGTTAAAAATGCGTGCCGCATTGCGCTCACTCGCCACCACGGGTCCAGTGTGATCCAGTAACTGACCCAACTCCTCAACCGCATTACAGACGTCGGCACGCAACATGTTCTCACCAAAAAATTGATGGAACATGCGACCAACGGGACTCTTCAAGAAGGCAACACCTCCTGAATGTCCTGGGCAATGCCATGAATAGGAGCCCTCAGAGGCGTAGTGGGTAAGCGCCCGAAAGAAAGGTGGCGCCAGGGAGTCTAAATACACTTTAGCCTCACGAATAATATGGCGGGCCACAAACTCCGGAGTGTCCTCGTTCATATGAATGAAGCCATGCAGCTCGCGCAGAATATCATTGGGAATGTGGCGCGAGGTACGGGTCTCACCATACAAAAAGATCGGAATATCCTCATTGCGTTTGCGCACTTCGACAACAAAGGAACGCAAGTTAGCAATCGCGGGTAGATCACTGTCTTCAGAGTCGATAACGGCGTCAAACTCTTCATCGTCAATCGACAAAATGAAGCAGGATGCCCGTGAGGCTTGCTGCGCAAACGAAGTGAGATCCCCATAGCTAGTAAGGCCGATGACCTCGATCCCCTCTCCCTCAATCGCAACTGCGAGGTCACGAATACCCGAACCGGAAATGTTCTCGGAGCGGAAGTCTTCATCAATGATGATGATCGGGAAACGGAATTTCATGATGGCTTAGGTGTTGGGAAGAGTAACGCCGTGTTGGCCTTGGTACTTACCGCCACGGTCTTTGTAGGAGGTGCCGCATACTTCATCGCTCTCAAAGAAAAGGACTTGAGCGCAACCCTCGCCAGCATAAATTTTGGCTGGCAATGGAGTGGTATTGGAAAACTCCAGGGTGACATAACCTTCCCACTCGGGCTCAAAGGGCGTGACGTTGACGATGATTCCGCAACGCGCATAGGTACTCTTGCCAACGCAAATGG
>JALRGK010000136.1 GCA_023253415.1 Rhodocyclaceae bacterium | reverse complement strand
GTGACATGCTGCGCATCCAGCTGGACGACACAGAAATGGATCACGCCTACTTCCTCGAGAAGCAGCTGCGCCTGATCAAACTGACCGGGCTGCAGAATTACCTGCAGAGCCAGATGGGCTCGGCGCCATCAGATAGCAACGCCTGAGGAGCACGGCATGAAAGGAAATAAAAACGTCATTGATGTTCTGAACCGGGTGCTCACCAACGAACTCACAGCCATCAACCAGTACTTCCTGCATGCTCGCATGTTTGGTAACTGGGGGCTGGAGCAGCTGAACGACTATCGCTATAAGCAGTCGATCCGTGTCATGAAAGAAGCCGACGAGCTCATCACACGGATTCTCTTCCTGGAAGGGCTGCCCAATCTGCAGCAGCTGGGTAAGCTGCATATTGGCGAAACGCCGGAAGAGTGCCTGGCCTGCGACCTAAAATTTGAAATGCAGACGCAGCGACCCAAGCTGGTTGAGGCCATCACGCTCTGTGAAGCCGAACAGGACTACGTCAGCCGTGAACTGCTCGAAGAATTGCTGGAAGCCTGTGAAGAAGCCATCGACTGGCTCGAAACCCAGCACAGTCTGATCGAAGCCGTCAGCCTGCCCAACTATCTGCAGCAGCAGATCGGGGTTGGCGACTGATTGCTCACAGGGCGGCTGGTTTGCCCTGATAGAATTGTTGAATAGTATTGACAACGATTCTCATTAATGTAGTATGGGGCCTCATACCTTGGCAAAGGGGAGGCCCTATGTATATCTGCATATGTAACGCAATCACGGATCGTCACATCGAAACGGCCGTCAGTGAAGGTGCGATCACGGTAGAAGACCTGCAGCGCCAGTTGTCATTAGGCAGCCAGTGTGGCAGCTGCAAGGCGTGTGCCAAAGCGTGTTTGAACAGCATTCACCAGCAGAACCGGGTCATGGCGGCAGCGGCCCCTTGTCTTATTTAACCTGATTTGAGAATCTTTCTCGTTTTGTTTTTCATTCCTTAAGTTCATGTCTCGTAACCACGCCCTGCTGCCAGAACACGACTACCGCAAAACCGGGATCTGGGTTTCGGTGGTTCACGTTGTGGGACTGGTATTGATCGCCTTCTGGGCGGTGCTCTTTGCCTCGCACCCGGAGCCCATCGTCATGATGGCCGAAATGGTGGATCGGGAGTCGTCGGCCATGGTGCAAACCATTAAAAAGCAGGCCGTACGGGATCAGCGCCAGGAAAAGAAAGACAAAGTTGTCACCAAAGAAACGGCTGTAGCCCAGGAACAGGCATCGGTTAAAAACGTGGCGGGTGACCCTGCAGCCGCACCTGTTCACATGCCTGATGCCGGTGCGTCTGATCTGCATAACCCCAAGCCACCCTATCCGCCGGTCAGTCGTAGCAAGGGTGAGCAAGGCACGGTACTTCTCAAGGTTTGCGTTTCGGCGACCGGAAGCGTGGATTCGGTGGATATCGCCAAGTCGTCCGGCTTCGTGCGTCTGGATCGCTCCGCCAATGACACCGTCGAGCGCTGGCGCTTTCATCCGGCCCGCAAGGGGGGCAACCCGGTTGCCATGTGCTACCAGCTACCCATTCGTTTCTCGCTGGATCAGCTGACGCCAGCCGCTGCCCAATAAACAAACCCTCATTTCTTATTCAAAGGTATCCACATCATGAACGAACAACTGGGTCTCCTCCACATGCTGCAATCGGGCGGCGTCGTTATAGGCATCACTGCACTTGCCCTGCTGATCATGTCGATCATTTCCTGGACGGTCATCATCGTTAAGGGGCTGGGCATCCAGCGCGCTAAAAAACAGGCAGCCGCCGTTCAGAACTTCTGGCACAGCACAGACCTGGAGCATGGCCTGAAAGCGTTAGATACCGAAGCCAGCCACGCCAACCCCTTCAAGCAATTGGCCATTGAAGGGCAGAGTGCCATGCAGCATCACCGCCATAGCGACAAACAGCTGCATGACTCGCTGGATCTCAGCGACTGGATGACAGGCAGCCTGAGCAATGCCATTGATGATGCCAAAGACCGTCTGAGTCAGGGTTTGGCCTTGCTGGCGTCGATCGGCTCTACGGCGCCCTTCGTCGGGCTCTTCGGTACGGTGTGGGGTATCTACCATGCCCTGCTCACCATCAGTGATGCGGGCAGTGCCGGCCTCGATAAAGTGGCGGGCCCGGTGGGCGAGGCACTCATCATGACGGCTTTTGGTCTGGCCGTCGCCATCCCGGCCGTGCTCGGTTACAACGCACTGGTGCGCGGTAATGCGTTTATCGTCGGCAAGCTCAATCGCTTCGCCTACGACCTGCACGCCTTTTTCGTGACGGGTAACCGTGTCGAGCGCCCGCAAGTCGTTCGCCGCGCCGGTACCCAGGGGTAAGCGTCATGGCATTCGGAAGCCTCGACAACAACGACAGCAATGTCATGAGCGAAATCAACATGACGCCGCTGGTCGACGTCATGCTGGTGCTGCTCATCATCTTTATTGTCACCGTACCGGTGATGAAACACTCACTAGAAATCGATCTGCCCAAGGTATCAACCGCGCCACAGCTGGATAAACCCGATGTGGTGAAACTATCAGTCGATGCCAAGGGTGGTTACCGCATCAACAATGTGCCGGTATCCGACGAGGCCATGAAAAAAGAGTTGGCAGAAATGGCGACGAATCACCCGCAACCCGTGGTGCACATCTACGGTGATAAGCAGGTGGTTTATGAGCGCGTCATCGGTGCCATGGCTGCGGCGAATAAGGCCGGGATTGAGAAAGTCGGTTTCGTGACCGACCCTGGCAACTAAGCCAGCAAAGCCCGGATAAGCGTGATGGCCAGTAAATCAGCCAGTAGTCTTGCACCCCGCCTACTTCAGGTGGCCGGTGTGGCTGCGCCGCAGAAAGTCGGTTCGCCGGTGGAGGCTGTCAAACGCATCAGCAGCCGCACGCTGCTCGGGCAGAACAACAGTCTGGTCATCGACCACGAAGGCGTGAGTTACGTCTTACGGGCCACCCGACTCGGCAAACTCATCCTGACCAAGTGAACCTTATGAAAGAA